>JALQWO010000011.1 GCA_023258655.1 Bacteroidia bacterium | reverse complement strand
GGCCCGGCGCACCCAGCTCTTGGCAATCAAAAAACCCAATGCGCAAACCAAAGCCATGATCCAACGGGCAGAAGACACCTTAGTGCAATGGGAATTCGAATTGGCCACGGTGGAAGACCAAGAACAAGGCTACCGTCGTTTCCTCAAACAATACCCCAACGCACCCCAAAAGAACGCCATTTTACAACGCTTGGAAGGGTTGGCCTTTGAACGCGCCCAACAACTGAATACCGTAGAGGCCTACGAAGCATTTTTGAAATCCCAATTGCCCATTGCTCTCAGTTGCAGTGGTTTGGGGTGCACCTTCCGCGCCCAATTTCTGTTGCGTTCACTCACAGTAAAACCCATTCCCATCGCCTACAACAAAACCAAAGAACCCCTCAAGGAAGGATTCTATTATGCCGATTCTGCCACATTACAGCCTTGGATGGAATTGGATTTTAAGATGGCGTATCCCTATGCACTCAACAACTACCGAAATCGTTTTGTAGAAAGCGGTGCCACCCTCATCCCGGGCTGTGCTTTGGTGATGCGCACCGACACTTTTGGCTTGGTAGAATTTAGCTATATCACCAAAGACGGCAAACCGTTTACGAAAAATAACTACGAGACCATTTTTCAATTTTCCAATACGATGGCCTTCGTGCAACGAGGCGGTCGGTGGGGAATCTTGAACAACCGCGGCAAGGAAATTTTGCCTTGCAAGTTTGAAAACTTACGCTACGATACCGCCGCCAAACGAGGAGCCCTTCAATTGGGAAAAAAATGGGCGCTTTTCAATGAATCTGGCAAGCTCATTACCAGTCCCATCTACGATGCCATCGGTTTTGAAACTTGGGAAAACGAACCCACCGAAGCACCCGTCAAGCTGTGGGTGAGAAATCGATGCGCGGCGAAAATTTATGACAATTGGGCCCTCATCGATACGCTGGGGAATTCCCTAACCCCCTTCGCCTACGAGAGCATGGCCTCCTTACCCTATGGCAGATTCATGGGTAAAATCAACGATGGTTACTGCTTGTGGCGCGACACCATTCGCTGTAGTGCCCAATACTCCGAAGCGGTTGACTTTGGCAAACCCTACACCCTGGTGCAACAGAAAGGATGGGGCATCATTGATACGCTTGGACGCATCTTGGTCCCTCCCATTTATGAACAATCGCTCCTTGTGGGTAGTACCATCGCCCTGCTGAAAAATAAAAAATGGAGCTTCTATTATTCCAAGGGTGAATTTACGTTACCCATCAAAGGAACCATAGACGATTTCCGGCTGTATGGAGATGGTATGGTGTATGCGCGACAGAAGAAAAATTGGATACTCTATCACGCATTCACAAAAACGGTGCGCAAAGTGAAGAGTTTGGAGCTGCAGCAGCTCACCGATACCCTGTTGCTGGAACCCATTGGCAGCTATTGGTTCATCACCCACGCCAACGGCAAAGTCCTGCTCAAGGATACTTTGATGTCGCTCTCACGCATCAATGATCACGAATGGATCGCCACCCGTCCAAATGGACAAGGAGGTTCTGCCATGGGACTGCTGTGTTTACCCTCAATGCAGTGGAGTTTGAAACCCCAATACCAAGAGATTATACTATCGCAAAAACCCTCCCAATACATGGTAAAGCAAAACGAAAGATGGGGTGTGGTAAACAACTTTGGAGAGGTGATCGTTCCTGTCATTTACGATGCAATTACCGACACAGAATTCCCGGGCTATTGGTATGCATTAAAAGGTGAACAAACGGTCTGGATAGACGCTGCTGGCAGAGAACTAAGCCAACCCTAAAGCATTGTCGTGTAAAGTTTCTGCGCATCACTTGTAAAATTCAACTTTTACAAACAACTTGCCGGCATGAAAACTTTCTATCGTGCATTGTTGGGCGGATTGATATTGTTTTTCTATCAATTCATTTCTTTTGCTGGAGCCAATTTCCACGGCAATGCCCAAGCCTACACTGAAAAACAAGACACCATCATGGCGTTCTTGAACTCCCTTAATTTGGAGAACAAACAGTACATTCTTCCCAGACCCGCAGAAAATGCAACTGCAGAAGACCAACAGAAATATGCCCAAGAATCCCAGGGAAAACCCTGGGCGATGGTCAACTACCACGGCAGCAGAAACACCGGCATGTTGATGCCAATGCTTCGCGGACTACTCGTAGACATTTTGGCCATTTTCTTGTTGTTCGGCCTTTTGGATAAGGTGGCAGACGTAAATACCACCCAGTCTATTTTGTATGCTTGTACGGTGGGGTTATTTACTTTTTTGGTGGTACCCTACACCAACTACATTTGGTATCAAACGCCGGATATTTGGGCCCATTTGTTGGATGCCTTGGTTCCCTACACCCTTATCGGGGCTTTGTATGCCCGATTCTGGCGAAGCGCAGCATAAGCAAAACCGGGGGTTCGGTCACACCTTCGACACCTCAAGACCACGGCACATCAAATCTTGGCAGAGCACGAAATACAGTCACGAAATGAGTCGGTAATTGCCCAATAATTTCAAAGGGGCGGCCAAATTGGCCGCCCCTTTGCCTTATCTTTGCAGCCCCATAATCGCAGTTTATTGCATGGTCCCGTAGTAGAATGGATACTACGAAAGTCTCCGGAACTTTAGATCCGCGTTCGATTCGCGGCGGGACCACCCCAAATTATTTCAACGGCTTTTTTACGGTTAGTGCATCAACTATCTTCGCGTATATGAGTTACCAAGCGCGATTTTCCCAATGGTTGATGCACTGGCTCAGCGAAACAGGTGCCAATGCATCCTCATGTTATTACTTACACCTCATCATCCTAGCATTGGGATTGGTGCTAGTAGTTGCCGTCATAGATTACATCTCTCGCAATGTCATCCTCAACCTTGTTGCACGATATGCCAAACGAAGCAACAATCCTTACGATGACATTTTGGTGGAAATGCGGGTGTTTAAACACCTCGCCCATGTAATCCCCGCACTAGTGGCAAAAGAAGGTCTCACCTTCGTGTTTCACGATTATACCTCGCTCATTTCGCCCCTGCACAAATTGGTGGATACCTACATCGTTGTGGCCATCATTTTCTTTGTGCAAGCCGTGCTCAGAGCCGCAAAAACCCTGCTCCTAAACTCCGAGGATTTCAAAGACAAACCCATAGGTTCATACACGCAACTGCTCAATATCATCAATTATTGCGTGGGAATTTTGTTCATCATCAGCAATGTAACCGACAAACCCTTGTGGACCTTGTTAACAGCATTCGGAGCCTTATCGGCTTTGGTGATTTTAACCTTCCGCGATACGATTCTCGGTCTAGTGGCCTCCATCCAAATTTCTGGAAATGACATCGTTCGCATCGATGACTGGATTGAGGTACCCAAATATGGTGCCGATGGCAATGTGTCGGAAATCAACCTCACCACCATCAAAGTGAAGAACTGGGACAATACAGTGACTACCATTCCCACTTACGTCTTGATCAATGACTCTTTCAAAAACTGGAGAGGCATGGAAGAAAGCGAAGGCCGCAGAATGAAACGGGCGGTCAACATAAAAATTTCCAGCATCAAATTTTGCACCCCCGAAATGCTCGCTGATTACAAAAAAATTGATCTCGTTCGTGATTATGTGAATCGGAAAGAATCTGAAATTAACGACTACAACACCCAAAAGAAGATTGATAAATCAGTACTCGCCAACGGCAGAAACCTCACCAACATCGGTATTTTTCGCAAGTACTTGAGTCTGTATATACAGCAGCATCCCAAAGTGAATAAAAATCTCACCATGATGGTTAGACAATTGCCACCGACCGACAAAGGGCTGCCATTGGAGATCTATTGCTTTACCCTCGACAAACAATGGGTGGATCACGAAACCATTGCCGCTGATATTTTCGATCATGTCTTGGCCACCGTACCCAGTTTTAATCTCGAAATTTTTGAAGGTCCATCAGGCAAGGATTTACAAGCCGCAGTGAGTGGGGGCTAACAGGGAAATTCGTATCTTTGGTACATGGTGATTCGCGTACCAAAATGGTTGCTACTCTGTGTCTCAGCCCTATTCCTGAGTCAAGGAAACAAAGTCATTGACAACCTCTTTGAATTCTCAAAGAACATAGAGATTTTTACTTCCCTTTACAAAGAACTTGGATCGAACTACGTAGATGAAATCGAACCGGGACAATTGATGAAAACCGGCATCGATGCGATGCTCAAATCCCTGGATCCCTACACCAATTTCTTTTCTGAGTACCAAGCCGAAGAGGCGCTCATGGAGCGACAAGGGCAATATGGCGGTGTGGGGTGCAGAATTACTTTGCGAAATCACTTTCCAACGGTGGATCACATCGAGGAAGGCTATGCTTTCGACATGGCCGATGTGCGATTGGGCGATCAAATCACAACCATCAACGGACTGAACCTCAAAGACAAATCCACCGACGAGTTATTGACATTGGTTCGGGGCGCACCAAATACCCGTTTCCAACTCACCTTGCTGAGAAACGGAAAAACCCTGGAAAAAACCATCACCCGCATGGCCATCAAAACCACTTCTGTTTCCTACAGCGGTCTGTATCAAGGCAACATCGCGTACGTAAAATTGGAAGAGTTTGAGCAAAATGCCTCCGAGGAAATTGAAACATCCCTCAAAAAAATGATGGAAAAAACCACGTTACAAGGCGTCATTCTTGACCTGCGCGACAATGGCGGTGGATTACTCGCAGAAGCCGTAAAAATCGTTGGACTTTTTGTGGGTGAAAACAAATCAGTGGTTACACTGAAAGGTAAAAATGTGACAGGTCCAAAAAATTGGTTCACCCCCAACACAGCCCTACTCCCCAACACCCCCCTGGTAGTGCTCATCAACGAAAGATCCGCTTCCGCCTCCGAGGTGGTGAGCGGCAGTTTGCAAGATATGGATCGGGCTGTTATCATGGGACAAACCAGTTTTGGAAAGGGATTGGTACAGAACTATGTAAGTCTTCCCTACAGAACCCAAATGAAACTGACAACCGCCAAATATTATACACCCAGTGGTCGCTGTATACAACGATTGAATTACTCGGATCGCGGTGCAGATGGACAGGCCACCGTGCTTTCGCAAGAAAAAAAACGCGCATTTACCACCCAAAACGGACGGAAAGTATACGAAGGCGGGGGTATCGACCCGGATAAATACCTGGATCCATATCAAGGATTGTCGATTTACAAATGGCTCGAAAAGGAACACATACTTTTTGATTGGGCCAATGATCAATACAATGCCAAACCCGATACACTGTTTTCTCCTGTTACCGATGCACAATACGCCCAATTTGTGAACTTCGCCATCCAAAAAAGTCAATCGGCAATGCAATTGAAATGGCAAAAAGCCCTTGCGTCGATGAATGCTGATACCACATTTGTCAAAAAAACGGCCGGCTTTCAACTGAATCAATCCCAGTTGCAAAGCACGTTGAAAGCAGAGTTAACCAACAACAAAACCGCCCTCCTTCAAGTGTTGAATCGAGAACTGATGGAAAGAAAACTCAAAAAAGTGGACTTTTTCAAAACTTGGCTTGAATTTGACCCCGAAACCAAAGAAGCTGCTGCCATGTTATTGAACACAGCCACTTATCAAAAAATGTTAAAACCATAACTAACCCAATACAGCCCCCACGGTATACGAACGCCCCTTATTTTCATGTTTTCAGAAACCATCCTCCCACTTCTTCTTCCCTTCCTGATGCTGCTAATTTGTGGCTCATTGGGCGGATTTTTGGCAGGATTGCTGGGTGTCGGTGGTGGCATGTTATTCATCCCAGTGATCAATGAATATTTGTCGGACTATCCCTTATCATCAGACGATATCGTCAAATACACCTTGGCCAATTCCATCGCACTTGTTTTTATGTCGGGCGTTTCAGGCATTTTCCGACAGCGAAAAATGGGGACATGGGATGTAAAACAGAGTTTGTTCATCGGCATTCCGGGTGCGCTGAGCTCGCTGGCAATGTCCATGGCAATTGAACAAGGCGATTGGTACAACAAACCCCGATTTCAAAGTGTTTTCTTGGGATTTCTTTTGCTCAGCATTGGCAACATGATTTGGGGGAAATCCAAAGGAGAATCAACAGAAAGTGGGATCACAGAAAGTGGGATCACAAAAACTCAAACTTCCCCCCTGTTACCCATGTTTGTGGGCGTGGCAGCAGGTTGTGTGGTATCGCTCAGTGGACTGGGTGGGGGCATCATCATGGTGCCACTTTTTCGGATGATTTTGAAAAAACCCATGCATCAAGCAACAGCCCTTTCGTTGAGTATTGTACCCATACTCTCCATTACCTCGCTGCTTCAATATGCCATCAGCGGACCCATTCAGACCATCAACCATTTCCAATGCGGCTATTTATTGGGCATCCTTTTGCTTCCGATGGTGATTGGGGTATTGTTTTTCTCATCTTTCGGACAGAAAACGGCACCCCGCGTGCCCGTTGTTTGGCTCCGCGTTATATTTGCAGTACTTTCCTCCATCATCCTCATTAAAACCCTGATAGAAATCAATTCATGAAACGCCAGTGGCTCCTTTTGATTACCGCAGTAGCTTGCCAATTTGCTTGGGCTCAAAGCCCAGAACCCACCGATCGTCCAAGCCGATTGAAAAAAGACATCTCCTATTTGGCTTCCGATGATTTGAAAGGCAGACAAACCGGTTCACCCGAAGAGGCATTGAGCGCGGCTTACATCGCCCAAGAATTGACCAAAGCAAAGCTTACACCCCAAACCCAAGTATTCCAAATCATTCAATTGCGGATGGCCACCAATCAATGTTTGTTAGGGGTAAGCGCACCAGGCATGGACACTGTGGTGAAGAAATTTGCCCTGTTTCAGGAATACTATCCCATTTCTCAGAGCAGCAATGACGCCACCGTCAAAGCCGAATGGTATGACTGTGGTTATGGCTTGGTGTCAGAGCGTTTGCAGCGAGATGATTATGGAAATGCAGATATCAAGGGTAAAATTGCCCTCATCCGATTGGGCTACCCTGGCATGGAGGAAAATCCACACGCACCCATAGCGGAAGTCTCAGACATTCCCACCAAAATTGCCGAGGCAGTCAAGCGTGGTGCTGTGGGTATCATTTTTATCAAGCCATTTGAGAAATTTACAGCCCCTTCAGGTGATTTGAAACGCAACGAAAAAACGTTAGACATTCCGGTGTTTTTCTGCAATCAGACCTGGACATTCCCACAAGCACCCATCACCATGGTGAGCAAGGTAAAAGTATTCAAAGCCGATGCACACAATGTGTATGCCTTCAGAAACAACCACAAGAAAAATACCATCGTCATTTGTGCCCACCACGATCATATTGGCATCAATGAATACGAAAACAGTCGCTATACCGGTCCCTCTGAAATCCACAACGGGGCAGATGACAACGCTTCTGGGGTTGCTGCCATGTTGGAAATGTCAAGAACCCTGAAAGGAAAAAAATACAAGAAAAATAACTACCTCTTTGTGGCTTTCAGCGGCGAAGAATTGGGATTGCTCGGCTCAAAACATTTTGTCCAAAATCCCCCTACCTTCCTCAATCAAAGCAACCAAAAATTGGGCAAAATCAATTACGTCATCAACATCGACATGCTGGGCAGAATTGATACCAACAAAAAAGTCCTCACCCTCAATGGCGTTGGCACTTCACCTGAATTTGAAAAATCAATTTCTCTCATCGTTACCGATACCAACCAACTGAAAATTACCACCACCAAAAGTGGCTTGGGCCCCAGCGACCATGCCTCATTTTACCTCGAAAACATTCCTGTGGTACACTTTTTCAGTGGCCAACACGAAGATTATCACAAACCCTCGGACGATGAAGCACTCATCAATTACCAAGGCATGGCCAACAGCCTCGATGTGCTGGAGCAATTGATTGTGTTGAACAACAAAAAAGGCAAATTGCCCTTTTCCAAAACCCAAGATGCCCAAATGGGTAGAACCAAATTCAAAATCACCTTGGGTGTAATGCCCGATTACAGTTACAGTGGGAAAGGCATGCGCATCGATGGTGTAAGCGAAGGCAAACCCGCCCAAAAAGCAGGGCTACAAAAAGGAGATATCATTCAAAAACTTGGCGATTTCGATGTGAATGGCGTAGAAGACTACATGGTTGGCCTGGGAAAACTAAGTGCCGACAAACCCACCCGCGTTGTGGTTCTTCGCGGATCAGAAACACTTACTATCCCCGTATCATTCCAATAAGACTCCATGAAAATTACTGCGCATATTGATTCAGCCCAAAGCACCCTGTTTTCATTTGAAATTCTGCCACCACTCAAAGGGGCAAGCATCAAAGAATTGCTGGGCAGCATCGACCCCCTAATGGAGTTCAATCCCTCTTTCATAGATGTTACCTACCACCGGGAAGACTACGTTTTGAAAAAACGTGCCGACGGCTCGTACGATCGCATATCCACCAAAAAAAGACCAGGCACCGTAGCCATCTGTGCAGCATTGCAAAACCACTATAAGATTGACGCTGTTCCCCACCTCATTTGCGGCGGTTTCACCAAAGAAGATACCGAAAATGCGTTGATTGAACTGAACTTTTTGGGGATTGACAACATATTGGCGCTTCGGGGCGATAACAGAAAAGGTGATACGCACTTCGAACCCGAAAAAAATGGCAACAAGAATGCCCTAGACCTCATTCACCAAATCCAAAACATGAATGCGGGTATTTACCTCGACGAGGAAATCACCAACTCATCAGAGTCCAATTTCTGCACCGGTGCTGCTTGCTATCCCGAAAAACATGCCGATGCACCAAACATGGAATCCGACCTCAAATATCTGAAGCGGAAAGTAGATGCTGGGGCAGAGTTCTTGGTGACACAAATGTTCTTCGACAACCAGCACTATTTTGATTTTGTGGACAAATGCAGGGCCGCCGGTATCAATGTGCCCATTATCCCCGGTATCAAACCCATCACCACAAGAAAACAACTGTACGTGCTTCCAAAGATCTTTCACATGGATATCCCATTCGCATTAACCAACGAAATTGATCAGTGCAAAGATGATAAACACATTGCCGATATCGGTGTTCAATGGGCCATCGAACAGTGCAAAGACCTTATGGCCAAAGGGGCACCAGTATTGCACTTCTACACGATGGGGAAAAGCACACAAACCAAGAAAATCTGCGAAGCGATCTTCTAATTATGCAGGGAACCGTCACCAAATCCACCGGAAGTTGGTACCAAGTGCTTACAGATGATGGAAAGGTGTGGATGGCCCGTACCCGTGGAAAATTGCGATTGAATGATTTGGATACCAGCAACCCAGTGGCCGTTGGCGACCGCGTGGAAATGCAAGCTGATCCCAACTACCCCGATACAGCGTCCATATCAAAAGTAGAAACCCGAAATAATTACCTCATCCGTCGATCAAATAAACTCAGTTCCCGCCGACAAATCTTGGCCACCAACTTAGATGGGGCCGCACTCATTGCCAGCCTATTCTCACCGCGTACATCTCTTGGTTTTATCGATCGATTCATCCTTACCTGCGAGGCCTATCATGTACCAGCAGCAGTATTCTTCAACAAAATGGATCTGCTGGGCGATAATGCTGCAGAATTTTTGAGCGATATCCAACACATCTATCGCAATGCGAACGTTACTGTATTGATGGGCTCAGCGAAAGATCCACAAACATTGGCAGCGATGGCGACCTTACTCAAAGGCAAGCGATGGTTGCTAGCCGGCCACAGCGGGGTCGGAAAAAGCACCTTGCTCAATGCCATCTTCCCCGAGGCCAATGCCCGCGTGGGTAAGATATCTGATCACCACGAAAAGGGAAAACACACTACCACCTTTGCCGAAATGTTCACCTTGTCTGACGGTACTCAAATCATTGACACTCCGGGAATCCGCGATTTTGGTGTGGTAGACTTTGAACCCCAAGAAATCAGTCAGTATTTTCCAGAAATGCGACCCTACCTTAACCGCTGTAAATTCAATGACTGCCAACATACCCATGAACCCGAATGCGCGGTATTGGCCGCACTGAAAAACGGAGAAATCGCCGAAGAGCGCTACCATAGTTACTTGGGAATCCTCAACAATGAGGATATCTTTGAATAGACACCACCCATGGTTACAGCAAATACCCATTCATCAACCCGCACGCAAAGCCTGATCTTCAAGGCGTTGGTTGCGTTGTTTATGTTTGTTTCGGTGTGGTTGGTTGGTTGTAAACCAGAACCCTATTTCAGCGAAAAAAATACCCTGATTTTTAGCAAAGACACCGTTTGGTTTGATACTGTATTCACGAGGAAACCAGGTTCTACTTATCCCATTTCGGTGACCAAAATCATTTCCATCAAAAACCCCGAAAACCTACCAGTAAAAGCAAATTTTGGTCTTGCCGGGGGGGCTCAATCCCAATTCAGGGTTTCTATTGATGGAGAATCGGGCATACAATTTCAAAACATTGAGATCGGTGCGCGTGATTCGGTTTTCATCTTTGTGCAATGCAAATTGGATCCCAACAACTCCACCCAACCGGTGATTGTATTAGACTCCCTGATTGCTGAAATCAATGGCCAACAAAAAAACACCAAACTTGCAGCCTACGGCTGGGATGCCAATTATTACCACGATACCATTTTTGATAGCGACATAACTTGGAGCGATAACAACAAACCCTATGTCATCGTAGGATATTTGGGACTCACCCAAGGAAATTCCATGACCATCAACCCCGGTGTTCAAATTTATGCCAGTGCCCGCAGTAGCATGTATATCGGGGGCACCCTCAAAATCAAAGGAACCGCGGGGAAACGTGTAAGCATTCGGGGCGACAAACCCGTTTGGGAAACTCAATTCTTGCCAAACCAATGGGGGGGTATCCACTTCTTGATTGGAAGTACAAACAATCAAATTGCCTATGCCGATATCACCAATGCCACCATTGGGGTACGTGTTGATTCACTGCCCGTCAATGGAAATGACAATTTGATCCTAGCCAACACCCGCATTCAATATTGCGGTCAAGCTTGCCTGCTGGGTATTACAGCTCACATCAAGGCTGTGAACTGTCTTTTTGCCGATGCCGGGTCTTACACATTTTTGGGACTGCTTGGCGGACAGTATGCATTTAATCACTGCACTTTTGCCGAATATTCGGGAATATCAGCCCGCAACGATGGGCATTTTGCCGTGACAAATACTTTGAGAAACAGCAATGGTCAATTACTCAAACACGAACCGTTGGGATGTACCATGAACAACTCTATTGTATTTGGATACAACAAAGAAGAACTGGAATTGGACCAAACCAACCTGTCCCCATTTGTTTTTGATTTGGAAAACAACTTGCTCAAATCCCAAAACCCCAACAACATTCTCACCAAACCCAATACACTCAATCAGAACCCAAAATTTGTAGATACGGATCGTGGCAATTACCACATTGATTCTACATCTGCAGCCTATAAAAAAGCTGCGATTTTCGGGTCCCCGGTGGTCGATGACCTACTCGGTAATTCCCGAAAATCGCAGCCTGACTTAGGTTGTTACGAAAAACTCCCCTGATTACTCTTCAGATGCGTTGGCAATAAGCACTGAGCACATTGCCAAGCCCAAATCCTTGAGCATCATAACCATGGCCATTTGACCTTTTTCTGCATCGCCCAAGCAAGGTGCATGAAGCATCAGCACAAACAAAACCAGCATCAACGCCAACAAGTAGCCTGCCAATTTTACTTTCTGATCCAAGATAAATGCCGCTGCCGCCGCCAATAATCCCAAACCGGTTAGGTAAACCCAAATTTCCGCTGGCAAGAAACCCAAATACGCAGGAACCATGCCTACCATGCCTTTGGCACCCAAAAAGTGAAACACCCCAAAAAGGGCCATTGTAGCCGCAAATACCATGCGCGCCACGTTCGAAGGAATGTAATTTTTTATCATAAATGTATAGATTAGCACTTGCAATCTACACATAATCATCAAATTACCAAATAATTTGGACTTTTATAAAGAAAATTAGACACGTGTATTACTTTCTACGGGATTTGAAAAACCGCTTCATCACATCCCCACACTGCTCCGCCATTACCCCTCCCACCGTTTCCGTTTTTCCCAAGAGGTTTGGATCCAACCGACTAAACCCGAATTTGGGTTCAGATGCGCCCCATACAACTTTGCCCAATCGGGCCCACTGAATCGCACCAGCACACATCAAACAAGGCTCTATCGTTACGTACAAAACACAACTGTCTAAATACTTTCCGTTCACCGAATTGGATGCCGCAGTCACCGCCAACATCTCAGCGTGTGCCGTAACATCTTGTAAGCGTTCTGTTTGGTTGTATCCCTTTCCAATAATCTTGTTCTCGTGAACCACCAAAGCCCCAATGGGAACTTCCTCCTCTTCATACGCTTGCATTGCCAATTCCAAGGCCTTTGCCATGAAATATTCATCGGTAAAAACTTCCATCCTGTCGCTAATAAATTTCCTTCACAAACCTACATTTTTTACGGAACTTTGTTATTCTAATCATGCGCGTAGGAATAGTTTGTTATCCCACCTTTGGTGGTAGTGGTGTTTTGGCAACCGAATTGGGAAAAGCACTGGCCAACAAAGGACATGAAGTGCACTTCATCAGTTATAACCAACCCGCACGACTCGATTTTTTCAGTGAAAATGTATTCTACCACGAGGTGAATATCGCCAAATATCCCTTGTTTGAGTATGCCCCATACGAAACTGCCCTGGCAGGAAAAATGGTGGATATCGTGCAATCAGCCCATCTCGATGTCTTGCACGTACATTACGCCATCCCCCATGCATCAGCGGCCCTTCTTGCCAAACAAATTTTGGCGCAAAAAGGCATCCATATCCCTGTGGTAACAACCCTCCATGGTACAGATATTACCTTGGTTGGTCGCGAAGTAACCTACGAACATGTTGTCAGTTGGAGCATCAATCAGTCCGATGCGGTCACTGCGGTATCCAACAAACTGAAAGAAGAAACCCTGCAGCATTTTCAGATTGAACGCGATATAGACGTCATTCCCAACTTCATTGATTTCAATCGCTTCAACAAAAAACCCCGCGAACACTTCAAACAGATGATTGCCCCGAATGGTGAAAAAATCATCATTCACACATCCAATTTCAGAAAAGTAAAACGGGTAGAGGATGTGGTTGCCATATTCAGCAAAATCATTCGCGAAATCCCAGCAAAATTGTTGCTCATCGGCGATGGACCAGAACGTTCCCATATCGAAAAAGTCTGTCGCGAACACAATACTTGCGATTGGGTAACCTTCTTGGGCAAACAAGAGGCGATTGAGGAAATTCTCAGTATCGGAGACTTGTTCGTTCTCCCCTCAGAATCGGAAAGTTTTGGATTGGCTGCACTCGAAGCCATGGCCTGTGAAGTGCCTGTCATTAGCTCAAACGCCGGTGGAATCCCTGAGGTCAACATTCATGGAGTTACCGGTTTTCTCTCTGATGTTGGCGATGTCGATAGCATGGCTCAACATGCAATTACCCTTTTGAAAGATGCTGAAATGCTCAAATCATTCCGGAAAAATGCCTTGGTTCAAGCCCACAACTTCGACCTCAAGAGCATTTTGCTGCAATATGAAGACATTTATCAGCGCGTAGTAGCCGCTCAATAGTGTTCCTTCAAAAACTTCAAGGCCAGACCGATTTGATTTTCTACGGTCTTGGGAGAAATGTCCATCAACTCGGCTATCTCCTTGTAACTCAATTCATGAACCCGACTAAATAAAAACACTTGCTTGCATTTGGTGGGTAACTTATCAATCAATTCGGTAATTCTCGCACCCGATTCCTTCGCAACCATGTGTTCCAAAGCATTATGATCCTTGCTTGGCACAGGCATTTCCTCCTTCATTTCATCGAATGGCAATCGGTTTCGACTGATCTGGTTTAAACACCGATTCTTCACGGAACGAAACAAATAGCTCTTCAAAGATTCCATGCCCAACAAGTCTTGGTGACGCTCCCAAATGGCGATAAACACATCGTTCACAACCTCCTCTGCATCCGAAACACTGCGCGTAATGGAATACGCAAACTGCATCAAAGCCGGTCTGTACTTCTTGTAAATTTCCTCAAAAGTGGGCTGTGTGCTCAAAGATGTTGACTTGCGTTACAATGCAAAATAACAACAGGCAGGGCACATTTCACATGCAACAAGGTCAATTCCCTACGTCACTCAAAAATTGAATGTGCATAAGTTCCAATTCCTCATGACTGAAATCGCCATCGAAATAGGCCACCGCTTCATCAATGTTTGCTTCTTCCGTGGTTTTGAAATAAGCCAATACTTCGGCTTGCAATTCCTCTTCCAAGAATTGATTCAAGAAATAACGCAAATTCAATTTGGTACCCGAATTCACTATTTGTTCCAATTCATGCAACAATTCGTCAAATGAAATACCCAACTGCTTCGCGATATCCGGCAAATCCACTTTCTTATCGATATTCAAAATGATATTTACACGCTTGGCCGATCGCTCAGAATTGCCCTTCAACACGATATCCTGGGGGCGTTCAATTTGATGCTCCTTCACAAACTCAGAGATGTATGCCACAAAGGGCTCACCAAATTTTTGTGCTTTGTTTTTCCCTACACCGTTGATATTTCCCAATTCTTCCAAGTTCATGGGGTATTTGGTAGCCATATCCTCCAAACTGGGGTCCTGAAAAATCACATAGGGTGGGAGTGACATTTCTTTGGCCACCTTTCTGCGCAAATCCTTCAAGTGATTAAACAATTCCTCATCACAAACACTCTCCGCCTTGAAGTTCTCAAAGTCTTCATCACTCACATTTTCAAACTCCACATCCACCGCCATTTCATGGAATTTGGGTGCCTTCATGTAGGCCTCACCCTCCTCTGAAATGCTCATCAAGCCATATTTTTCGATGTTTTTGTTGAGATAGCCATGCACCAAAGCCAATCTCATGAGCGATTTCCAAAACAACTTGTCCCTATCCTTGCCAAAACCAAACGTAGCCAACAAATCATGTCCGTAATCACGGATGCTATCGATGCGTTTGCCCACAAAATAGTTCACCAAATGGTTCATGCCCAGTTCACTCTTCAACCCTGCAATGGCTTTCAACATCGACACCAATTCCTGTGTTACCTCTTGTTTGGGTTTGGGGTTGGCGCAGTTATCACACATTTTATTGCAATGCTGCTCCTCAAAAGGCTCTCCAAAATAGTGTAACAACAATTTCCTTCGGCAATGACTACTCTCCGCAAATGCCGCTGTTTCCGCAATCAACAAACTGCCAATTTCCTGCTCAGCAACGGGCTTGTCCTTCATGAATTTCTCCAACTTCTCAATGTCCGATGGATTATAAAACAACAAACAATCCCCCTGCAGACCATCTCTACCGCCTCTTCCTGTTTCCTGGTAATACCCCTCCAAACTCTTGGGAACATCGTAGTGAATCACAAACCGCACATCTGGCTTGTCTATCCCCATGCCAAACGCGATGGTAGCCACAATCACATTACAATCCTCCATCAAAAAAGCGTCTTGATGTTGACCGCGAACTTTGGAATCCAAGCCCGCATGGTAAGGCAACGCCTTGATGCCATTCATATTCAACATCTCCGAGATTTCCTCTACTTTTTTCCTCGACAAACAATAAACGATACCGCTTTTGTTGGGTCGGGCTTTGATAAACGAAATGATTTCCTTGTGAACGATATCCTTTCGTCCTTTCGGACGCACTTGATAAAACAAATTGGACCTGTTAAAAGAACTCTTGAACAGGTTCGACGACATCATGCCCAAGTTCTTCTGCACGTCTTGTTGCACCTTTGGCGTGGCTGTGGCCGTCAAAGCCATCACAGGAACATCATCGATGGATTTCACCATTTGCTTGATTCTGCGATACTCAGGCCTGAAATCATGGCCCCATTCAGAAATACAGTGAGCCTCATCAACGGCCACAAAAGAAATCTTCACCTGCTTCAGGAGGTCAATGGTTTCATCCTTCTTCAAGGTTTCCGGAGCCACATAGAGCAATTTGGTCTCACCACTCAACATATCCTCAACCACCTGATTCAATTCCGATTTGGTCAAAGAACTATTCAAAAAATGGGCGAGGGAACTTTTTTGCGCGAAACCCCGAATATTGTCGACCTGGTTTTTCATGAGCGCAATCAACGGAGATATCACAATGGCTGTACCCTCCATCATGACTGCTGGCAGTTGATAACACATCGACTTGCCTGCGCCCGTGGGCATGATCACAAAACAATCCTCCCCAGACAATATACTGTTCACCACGGCTTCTTGATTTCCTTTGAAACCATCAAAACCGAAGAACTCCTTCAAAACCTTCTTAGGCTCCATCTTGGGAGCGACCGCCGCAGATTGCATAAATTATTTGACCGAGGGGATTAATGATTGCGCAAATGCCAGAACCATTGTGTGAAGTTACAAAGAAAATTGTAACAGCACGCTGAGAATTGCGATTTTTATAACCGCTCAGATAATTTTCGGTTAATTTGCAATAAAATCCCATGTCCTCACCGCAAGTCAACGCAAAACTGATACAATCTCATGGCCAAGAAGCGATTCGTCGCGAATTGCAATCACTGCAAAACTTGACCAACTACATCGACGATCAGTTCGCTGCTGTGGTTGAGTTGTTGTTGCAACAAAAAGGACGTGCCATTTTCACGGGTATTGGCAAGAGTGCCATTATCGCCCAGAAAATTGTTGCCACCCTCAACAGCACCGGTCAACCCGCCTTATTTATGCACGCCGCTGATGCCATCCACGGCGACCTGGGCATGATACAACCCCATGATGTTGTCATTGCCATATCCAAAAGTGGTAATACCCCAGAAATTCAATCCTTGGCTCCCTTGCTCAAACGCAACAACAACCCCTTGGTTGCTATGGTGGGCAATATAGATAGTCAGTTGGCCCAACAAGCCGATTATATTCTCAATACCACGGTAGACAGCGAGGCCTGTCCCAACAACCTCGCACCAACCACCAGCACCACGGCCCAATTGCTCATGGGCGATGCCTTGGCCATTGCGCTGATTCAAATGCGGGGATTCAACAGCCAAGATTTTTCCAAGTACCATCCCGGGGGTGCCTTGGGCAAAAAACTCTACCTCCAATGCGGAAGCATTGCACAGCAAAATGCCAAACCGGCCGTTTCACCGGAAACACCTTGGAAAGACGTTATACTCACCATCACCCAAAACCGTCTTGGTGCCACAGCTGTGGTGGATAGCGAACAGCGAATTGTGGGAATTGTCACCGATGGCGATATCCGCAGAATGTTGGAAAATCACGATTCCTTTCACCACCTAACAGCCGCTCAAATCATGGGCAAATCGCCCATAACCGTAGAAGCTTCAGTCATGGCCACAGAAGTCGCCGCCTTGATGCAAACCAAGAAAATCACCCAAATACTTGTAACGCAACAGAGTATTTACTTTGGCGTTGTACATTTGCACGACCTTTACAGAGAAGGCATTCTATGAGCCAAAACAAGAACCATTATGTGTTGATCATGGCAGGCGGAATCGGCAGTCGATTTTGGCCCGTAAGCAAAAAGAGTTTCCCGAAGCAATTCATCGATATCATGGGAACCGGTGAATCGCTAATCAAACAAACCTACAATCGCTTCTGTCACATGGTTCCCAAAGAGAACATATACGTAGTGACAAACACCGATTATGTTCCTTTGGTGCAATCACACATCCCTGAGATGCACATCTCCCAGATTTTGCATGAACCCTTGGCGAAAAACACCGCGCCATGTATTGCCTTGGCCAATCGCCATATCACGCAAAAAAACCCAGATGCAGTATGTTTGGTTGCCCCCAGCGACCACCTCATCAGCAACGAGATCGCCTTCATAGAAACCGCCCAACACGCCATGAACTTCGCCGCCCAGCACGAAGCACTGGTCACTTTGGGAATCAAACCCACCCGCCCCGATACTGGATACGGATACATTCAATTCAATCCCGAATTGGATGGAAGTGGGTTACACCGCGTAAAAACCTTCACAGAAAAACCCAATGAAGACATCGCGAAGAGTTTCTTGGAAAGTGGTGAATTCCTGTGGAACGCGGGGATTTTCGTTTGGAGCATGAAGGCCATCAACAAAAGCATCGAAAAGCACATCCCCGAAATCCACCAAATTTTTGCCGATGTGGATACCCTGAGCAGCCAATACCCTGAGCAACTTGAACAAGCGTATTCCCTGACCCCCAGTATCAGTATCGATTACGGCGTTTTGGAAAAAGAAAGTGAAGTATTTGTGATGCCTGCCAATTTTGGCTGGAACGATTTGGGAACTTGGAAAAGTTTGTGGGACGTTTCCGATCGCAACGATAAAAACAATGCCATCGTAGGTAAACATGTTCACGTCTACAACACCTCTGAAAGCTTGATTTTCAACAACACCCAAAAGCTGATTGTGGTCAATGGAATCGACAATATCGTCATCGTAGAATCAGACGAAGTATTGTTGGTCATGAACAAAGACAAAGAGCAAGAATTGAAAACCATTGTGAACGAAATCAAAGACCGTTACAAAGGAAAATTCAATTAGATTTTTTTGCAATCTCAAGCCGATTTGATATATTTGTAGTGTTATCGGTTATTTCGATAACGCCAACTGTTACGCGCTTTTATATACCAACATCCTGGCCGCTCTAATCAGCGGCCTTGATTTTTTAAGAGGGTATGCCAAACACCACCACTCCCCGCACCAAAGCCTTTATCGCACTCCACAGTGCCGTGTTCCTATGGGGGTTCACCGCCATCTTGGGCAAACTCATTTCCTATGGTTCCTTGTATTTGGTTTGGCACCGAATGGCCATCACCGCAGCTGTCTATTTGATGCTACCCGCCGTATGGAAACAGCTCAAATCCCTGTCGCCCAAAACCATCATCAATTTTGCCGGCATCGGTCTTATCGTTTGTGCGCATTGGATTACCTTTTACGGATCCATCAAACTCGGGAATTCCGTTTCCATTACCCTCGCCTGCCTTGGATCAGCCTCGTTCTTCGCAGCCATCATTGAACCCTTGGTACTGAGAAAATCCTTTTCCTTCCGCGATATTCTCATGGGACTGATTGTCATGCTTGGCATCGTGTTGATTTATTTTTCACTCCCCGCGCAGCCAAAAGCCACTGCCGCACAACCCAATTTGTCTTACGGCTGGGCCATCATCACAGGTATACTCAGTGCCGCCTTGGCCGCCACATTTACCACGCTCAATAAAAAACACATTCAATCCGCACCAACTTTGGCGATATCAACCATTGAAATGATTTCTGGGGCCATTTTTTTAAGTGTCATTATCTGCCTATTTCCAACAGGCGATTACCAATCCCTGCCCAGTATCAACCTTTCAGCCATGACCCTACAGAACCTACAAAGCGGTCCTTGGGATTTTGTTTGGATAGCCCTGTTGGCAGTCCTCTGTACCAATCTCACCTTCTATTTGGGCACTTATGCGCTGAAACAATTGTCTGCTTTCACTTCCAACCTCACCGTGAACCTAGAGCCCATCTATGGCATCGTTCTCGGCGCCCTCATTTTCAATGAGAACAAAGACCTAAACCTCTGGTTCTACCTTGGGGCATGCATCATCTTGGGTGCGATTTTCACCCAAGCCATCCTCTCATCGAGAGAAAAACATTAATACGCTTTTGCAAATACAACGCGTCCCTGACTGGGTTTGCCCGTTAGGATGCAAGCACCGGTCTCAGGATGTTGATCCATCGGAATGCAACGAATGGTGGCTTTGGTCAATTCTTTGATTTTCTCCTCTGTTTCTCCACTACCGTCCCAATGCGCCAACGCAAATCCTTCCTTCTCGTTGATGGCCGATAAAAATTCATCCCATGTATTCACCACGTGTGTCTTTTCTGCGCGATACTGGGCAGCCCTATTGAACAGATTGGCTTGAATCTCATCCATCAAAGTGAGAATGCGCGCCTGCAAATCGTCCATGGAAACCACAAATTTCTCCTTTGTATCGCGGCGTGCCACTTCCACACTTTGTGATTCCAAATCACGCATGCCCACGGCCAATCGCACGGGGACACCCTTCAGCTCCCACTCGGCGAATTTGAACCCGGGTTTGTACGTATCTCGGTCGTCGAACTTCACCGTTAAACCTGCTTGCTTCAATTGGGCTGTCAAAGGCTTCATGGCTTCTTTGATCTTTTCCAAATCCTCTTCGCTGCGGTATACGGGTACAATCACCACGTGAATGGGCGCCAACTTCGGAGGCAATACCAACCCTTCATCATCGCTGTGTGCCATAATCAAAGCACCCATCAACCGGGTTGAAACGCCCCAACTCGTGGCCCACACATGCTCCAATTTGCCTTCCTTGCTTTGGAATTTCACATCAAAGGCTTTGGCAAAATTCTGACCCAAGAAATGACTCGTACCCATCTGCAGCGCCTTTCCATCATGCATCATGCCTTCAATACAATAGGTATCGTCGGCGCCCGCAAAACGCTCGTTTTCAGTTTTTACACCCTTGATAACGGGAACAGCCATAAAACTCTCCGCAAATTCCGCGTAAACATCTAACATTTTTTTGGTTTCAACCAAGGCCTCTTCTTTGCTCGCGTGTGCTGTATGTCCCTCTTGCCACAGGAATTCTGCCGTTCTCAAGAACAAACGGGTGCGCATTTCCCAACGAACCACATTGGCCCACTGGTTGATCAAAATGGGCAAATCACGGTAGCTCTGGATCCAATTCTTGTAGGTGTTCCAAATGATGGCTTCGGAGGTAGGACGAACAACCAACT
>JALQWO010000119.1:4296-5244 GCA_023258655.1 Bacteroidia bacterium | reverse complement strand
ACGCCTGTTCTTGCTTCAGCGCTTGGCCGGTAGGATAATCAGACTGCATCACCAAATCATTGATCATGCCCTGTAATCCCATGGCACGTCCATCGTCGGGAGAATAAATGCGGGCAATCCCGTAATCCATCAACTCCTTGATTTCCTCGGGCAAGATCACACCCCCGCCGCCACCGAAGATTTTGATGTGCTCAGCACCGCGCTCCTTGAGCAAGTCGTACATGTATTTGAAGTACTCGTTGTGACCACCCTGATAGCTGGTCATTGCGATTGCATTGGCATCCTCTTGAATGGCCGTTTCCACCACCTCCTGAACGCTGCGGTCGTGACCCAAGTGAATCACCTCGCAACCGGTGGATTGAATGATGCGACGCATTACGTTGATTGCGGCATCGTGACCATCGAACAAGCTGGCAGCCGTAACCACCCTCACTTTGTTCTTCGGAACATACACAGTTGTTTCCATGGATTTGGCTTTGTGGTGCAAAGGTAATCTTTGTTTGCCAAACCCCCTACGCACCACAATACCCTCACAGAGAGGCTCAAAGCTGGGGCTATCTCTGTGATATTTACCCAGTTCCCAAGGATTTTGACCGATTCTTTGGGGGGAGTGGTTGTTTTTTGTGTTTGTGGCTCTGAGAATTCCGAGATGAACCGAATTATCCGCTTCCAATCCTTCCTAGCAGCGCTCGCATTGATCATGGGAAGTTGCAGGGACAATACCATTGCTCCAATCAGTGCGCAAGATAAAATTACCGCATTGGTGGTTCAGGCGGAATCGGAAACCCAACAAATCCAAACAAGTATCGACCTTACGGCAAACAGCATCAGCGTTGAAAACTTGGCATTGAGTGCCGATTATTTTGTTGACGAGCACCACTTGGAAGACAATTCTGCCTTAGACTCCAACGACCGAAACAAACCTTGGAGAGCCGAATGCAATGCCGA
>JALQWO010000119.1:2973-4286 GCA_023258655.1 Bacteroidia bacterium | reverse complement strand
GAGCACCACTTGGAAGACAATTCTGCCTTAGACTCCAACGACCGAAACAAACCTTGGAGAGCCGAATGCAATGCCGAATTTCTAAAGCAGCAAGGTTTTGGCCAATGCCTCAAGAAGCTTTCCATTACGGAAGACCAAATGGACCAACTGGAAGACGCCATTGAGCGATACGCGAACAAACAACGCCCCATTCTCACCGATGAATTCCAACAATTCGTCGACCTGAAATCGCGTTTCAAAGACCGCATCAAACTCGACATCGACTCCCTACAGCGCGGAGATATTGGGGAGACAGCCTTTCAAAACAAAATGAAAGCCTACCAAATGGAATTTACAACCGATTTCTCCAGGCAACGCAATGCAAACAAAAATTTGTCTATGATGTCAGTAAACTATCGCAACGTATTGGAAGATCTCCAAGTCATACTGAGCGAATCACAGTTCAAACAGTTCTACCTCTGCCATAAAAGGTAAAGTGTAGTTGTTCATGGGTTATAGTTAGCGAAAAGGCCTCTTGCATAGGGGCCTTTTTGTATTTAGTCCTCACCCCATTTGGGTGTATTCGCTCTAACCCAACTGTAGTAGTAGGCAACCACAACCAGCCCGGCACCGAAAAACGGCATTGCAACACCTCGAATTTCATCGTTAAAAAAGAACTCGCCAGTCATCCAAATTGCATTGCCCAAAATCCAGAAACTGATGGCCAAATTGTGGTAGAAATCGGCCACAGAACTGCGGTAACTTTTCCAAGTAATCCAAATCGATAGCAAAATCGTTGGCAAGGCCATCGCCATGCCCAGTTCTCGATAATGCATGAGCCAGGCGAAGTCTTTGATTAGCCAAAATACCACATGCAGGTTTTCTTTTTCGCGCAGCGATTTCATGGAGAATTTATCGTTGATGGGTAACCATGAATTTCGCTCCGGCACGGCCTTCCAATCCCTGTAGTTCGATGGTATACAATCCCGCAGAGAGATTGGGCAAATCAATGGCCATGGTCATTTCAGAAACAACTTGTCCTTGCAGCACCACCTTGCCCACCGCATTCATGATGCGGTAGGTAGAATACGAAATCGCTGGGGGAATATTCACCCAAAGCAAATCAATGGCTGGATTGGGATATACCTTCAATGATGGCAAGTCTAAGCCGGGGGCACTTGCGCGGTCCATGATGACTTGCTTGGTTTTACTGCACTCACAACCGGTTGTTCTTACAACAGACCGAATGGTCACCGTATATTGTCCATCTTGCTGCAGGTCATAATTCACTTTTGCATTGATGTCTTTGGAGTTTTTCACACCCAACCCCGCAA
>JALQWO010000119.1:0-2659 GCA_023258655.1 Bacteroidia bacterium | reverse complement strand
TTCAAGAACGTCAATTCATCCCCTGAGCACACGGGGTCTGCGATAAAATCCGCGCTCGGTTGCATCAACACATCCAGCAAAGCACTCAAAGAATCGGTACATCCATTATCGAGTTTCACGGTTAATTGCACTTGCTTTTTCCCGAGGGAGGTCCAATTGTGGCTGGGCGATGAGGCTGTGGCAGTTTTGCCGTCGCCAAAATTCCATGTATAATTGGGCACGGCGCCGGCCACCGATGGTGTTTTGTTGGTGAATTGGGTTGCTGTTCTGATACAAGCCGCGTCGTAAGCGAAAGCCACTTTTGGAGATTCAAAAACAGTCACTGAACGGGTTTGTGAATCACGGCAGCCAAATTCCGATTTCACCACCAACTTCACAGACTTGCTGCCTGGGGTATTGAAAATGTACTTGGGGTTGGGATCATTGCTATTGCTATCGGGATGATCAAAAAACCATTTACTTCCGATGGTCCCTGTAGAGATGGTACTGTTGTTTTGGAAGGTGAATGCGCTGCCATCGCACCGCCCACTCAACACATTGAAGGAGGCCTTGGGAACCACAAACTGATACACTTTTTGGGTTTCCGTGGCTTCGCAGCCAGCGATATCAGCCTTAAGGGTCACTGTGTAGGTTCCTGCCGCCCCGTAGTTGAGGGAAATATTGGTGGAGTTATTGAGCACAAAGCCCTTGCCATCACCAAAATCCCAGTACATTTTGGCTGTAGTTGGCGTGGTTTGATTGACGAATTTCACGCTTTCTCCAACACAGGCATTTTGTCGGGTGAACGTGGCCTTGGGAATGGTATTCACCACCACCACAAGGGTTTTTTCGTATTTAAAACCATAGGGATTGGTGGTACCTCTCAGTTTGACTGTGTAGTTACCGGCCTTTTTGAAAATGAATTCCCCATCCACGAGGTTTGAGGTATCGTTGGGATCCCCGGTACCGTAGTCCCACCAAGTTTCCACATAGCCCGATTTGTATTTGGAGGTGTTCACGAATTTCACAGTATCCCCGATACACACTTTGGCTGGAACGGTAAAATCGGGGGTAACTGCTGGGTATATGAGTACTTGTCTTTTGAGCACGGTATCACAACCATTGCTTACATCCGATATTTTAAGCAACAGGGTAATCAAACTATCTTCGAGTGATACATCACTGGTTTTGAACTGCACTTCGAGGTCCGTGGTGGCGGTCGGCGCCGTGAGGGTTGCACCCGTCACGGCGCGACCGCTGGGTGAAATCGCAGAAACACTTGCATTCCATTTCGATGTTGTACCCGTCCCGTATTGGACATTGGTGTAGGACCGGGGCGACCTAATATCATATATCACAGGCACATTCACCACCGTTACATCCAACGGCTTACCCCGCTGATACACTGGATTATTCCCCGTCTGGGTCTTGGCTGAAAACTCATAAAACCCTCCGCCAGGGGCAGCTTTCACAAACGTTTTGAACGTAATGGTATCGTTCTTTCGATTGTCATCAAACCCCTCCACAAACAATTGGATAACCGCATTTCCAGGTGCTGAAATTTTCAAAGGGACAGCAAAATCCACCTTCAATGAATCCTTGGGCACAATGCGGTTGCTCACCAACTGCCGGGTCACAACTCCATTCAAGGCATAGGCCACATAAAACTTGTACGCAGTATCCGTATAATTGTTTTTTACTGTAATATTCAACTTGCCCTCATACCCAGAACAAATCTGAGACGCAATGCTGAATGTGGTTTTCACCGCTGCCAAATCCATGACACTCTCTGTGCTTCCTCGATCCGATTTATCCGTTGCGCGTTTTGCACCCGTTACATCCATGTCGTTGCTGACCACCGTAGGAACATTGTTCTGATTTTCGAAAATTGTAGAGCGAAAATCGTTTTTGGACACATCCACCCAACCTGGATTTCCAAAATACTCACCACTGCCCGCAGTTCCGCCAGATTTATAATCTGACCAAGAGGAATAATAATTCGATTCCACACCCCACTGTTCACCCCCCGGAAAATTCACGTAACATGTGTTGTGGTTCAGCTCTTTCATCTTGGTAGACGTCCACACATTGATTCCGTAACCAAAATCATTACCCCGAATGTCAAGCACATTGCCTACAAATGTCACTTCCGACTCATCCTCCAAATAATATCCTAGACCTACGTGGGTCGACAAACTGCTCGGACGACTGTAAACGGTGTTCTGACGCACTTCGGTTTTGTATCCACTATTGTAGTTGACGACATACACATTGTCGGTTTGATTATACCCCTCATTCTTCGCCAGAAGATTGGAGTTAAACACCACATCGTGCAGAAACCATAAGTAAACCCCACTGAAGCTACTCTTGGTGGAAGTGGCAATGTTCAGGAGTATTTTGTTGCGATTGATCTGCCAATCTCCGTCATCGTACACCCCAATACAGCTCATGGCATCTCCTGCCTTGTTAGAATCCAAGACATTGTCCTCGGCCCGATTCCAGCCATAACCTGAGTTGCCGCAATTGGCGAAGTACATGAGCTTTCCAATGCCGCCATTGTTCCCAAACAAACAGCTTCTCACCGTATTTCCAATCACTTCGATATCCGTCAAACTCTGAAAGTTAAATCCGTAAGAATCCCCGGATTTTTCTGCCCACAATCGATTTAACTCATTCTTTT
>JALQWO010000118.1 GCA_023258655.1 Bacteroidia bacterium | reverse complement strand
GCAGGGGCTGGATTTCCAATAGTCAAGTTCATGATGGTGTAACAATTAAGCGTTAAAAGCGTTTGATTGGTGCAAAGCTCGCGTCTTCCGCGTTGCGAATTTCGCAAAACTCCACAGACAATTTATAATTTTTCCAAAACGAATTCTGTCATCCTGCGATACAAATGATAACTCGCTGCACGGTCGCCAATTCCATGGTTCCGATTGGGATAAACTTCGCTGTCATATCGTACCCCTGATTTGATCATCGCATTGATCATTTCCGCTGAATTTTGCCAATGAACATTGTCGTCACCGGTTCCATGCACCAGCAAATAATTCCCCTTGATGCCGTCTGTGAAATTCAATGGTGAATTGTCTTCGTACCCGCGCGGATTGTCGACTGGCCGACGCAAATATCGCTCTGTATAGATGTTGTCGTAATATTTCCAGTGGGTTACAGGTGCCACCGCCACCGCGGCTTTAAACACATCGGCGTGTTTGGTGATGGCAGAACTGCTCATGTATCCGCCAAAACTCCATCCCCAGATACCAATTCTGCTGGCATCTACGTAGGGTGTGAGCGACATCTGTTGTGCGGCATAGGCATGGTCGTTGCTTTCCAATTTACCCAATTGTAAATAGGTGGATTTTTTGAAAATTGCGCCTTTTCTACCCGTGCCACGGTTATCCACTACGCTGATTAAATAGCCTTGGGAAGCCAAATACTGATGATAGAAAAAGTTGCGACTACCAAACTGATTGCGCACTTGGTTGCTGCCAGGGCCCCCGTAAACAAATAACAGAACCGGATATTTCTTGGTGAGATTGTAATCCGGAGGGTAGATGGTGTAAGAGATTTGGGTAGAGAGCAAGCGTTTGTGCACATTGTACTGAGCGCTGGTTGTGGCAACATCCCACCCGTTGACTTTGGCCAGGTGCCAGAATTCAGTTTCCCAGTAGCCTTTGGCCGTAGTGTCTGTGGCGTACTCTCCAAACTTGACCATCCCCAATTTCAAGTCGGCCATCCGCTGGGTCCAAGCAGCATTCAATTCCACATCTTTCGACCATTTACCATCGATGCGTTTGATGCGATGTTCAACCATCGGCAAATGGGAGGCATTGCTGCGGGATTCGGTGTAATACAATCCCTTGGGACCCAAATTGATGCTGTAATTGTATCCAGGTTCAGTCAAACGTTTTTTGCCTTTTCCATTCAGCCCGATACAATAGATGTGGTCCTCCAAAACCGATTGTTCGCTGCTGCTGTATAGGATACTCTTGGTCGCGTCAACATAACCCAAGAATCGAATTACATCAAAATTACCACTGGTAATGGGCTTTGAATAGCGTTGGGAAGCGGCGCAATTGATCGATACATGACCTTGATCGATGCATTCTATATAATCATGCAGGTAAAGGTGGTTGAAGCCGGATTTTTCGCTGCTGTAAATGAATTTGGTGCTGTTGGGAATGAAGGTGAGGTTATCGGTGATTTCCACATAGGCCGAATCAACCTCTTCTAGAATTAATTCGCAACTGCCCGACATCGGTTCGCAGAACAAAAGTTCCCAGTGATTTTGCCAACGATTCAAACGCTGAATACTCAAAAATTGATCGGTTTGCGTCCACTGAATGCGCGGTAGATATTGGTCTTTTTCACTGTTTGTCTTGGCGATGCGGGTTTGACTGGTGGCTAACTCGAATACATGAACATCCACTTTGGCATTGTCTTCGCCGGCTTTTGGATATTTCCAATGTGTCTGGCTCGGATAAAGCTCTTTGTTGCTGAACATGTCCATGGAAAATTCTTTCACCTTGCTCTCGTCGAAATGATAGAAGGCCAAAAATTTGCCGCTGGGCGACCAGCGCATGCCGTTGTCCATGGTGAATTCTTCTTCGTATACCCAGTCAACGGCCCCATTGATGATTTTATTTTCAGCCCCATCAGTGGTGACTTGTGTTTCTTTAGCCGATATCAAATCGTAGATAAAGACGTTGTTGTCTTTCACATAAGCTACCCGTTTGTTGTCGGGCGATAAGGTAGGATACCGCATACGTCCGGGTATGTAGGTGATTTTATGTGATTGTAAGTCAATGACATAGCATTTTGCAGTAAAGGAATGACGGTATACTTGCTGTTTCTCGTATTGAACCACCATGAATTTCTCATCGCTGCTGATTTCGTAGCTACCCTGTGGAGGAACCACGTCAAACCACTTAGAATCGAAGAGGGTAATTCGTTCACTGCTTTTGCCTTCGATGTCGGTTTTCACCAACGACCAATGGGGTACGCTTGTGGGTTTGGATTTGTCGGTTTCCTCGGAAACAAATTCCAAAAAGTGTTTTCCATCGGGGGCGAATTCGCCGAAGTTCCCAGGCTTGGGATACAAGGTTGGGTCGCGAAATAACCTTTCTAAAGTGAGAGTAGATTTTGCCTCGAAAGTCTTTGTATTACTCGTATTATTTGAGGCGATTTCGGATTGGGCTAATAATAAATTCGTGCTACAAATGATGGCCAAATTGATGAGCACATTCGGGAAAACTATTTTCATTATTTGATGCGTTTCAGTTGTGTTACTGCTCGTGGTGAAACGATTAACGGTACCAACTCTGTACTTACCATTGATCCATCCAGACCAAACCACTTTTCGGGTTTGCCTGAGAAATATCTAACGGCATTATACACCTTCATTATTGTGTGTTCAATGATCGGTAAATCATTTTCTTGACTCATTTCCTCCTCCACTAATACATATCTAAAATCTCCTATGGATCTTTTGTCGATAAACGCATGATAGTGGGGATCCAGGTCAATTTCTTTGTTTTCAACCATTTCCCGAATTACAGCTTTCAGATAGATGCTGATTTTCTGCTGTATTCTGAACCCTAACCTAAATTGCACTTTGTAAATGTCATTTTTTTCGATGGTTACCACTTTGTATTCCATGGTATAGGGCTCATCAGTTACTTCAATATTGACGAACCAGTAGAAATCTGCCCGCTTGGGTCTTTTGTGTAAGATGCTATAAAGTATGGGGGATTCAACCATGGTTGCTTCTTTGACTTTTGACATGTAAACGAGGTGTGTTGCGTATTTTGGTAAAGTGGTGTCTCGACTTAGTGCCCGTAATTTGTCTCTAAAATTGTGAAGGTCTTCGCGCTCAATCACATCGTTTTTAATTTTACCACCACGCAAAGAGGAATACATGACTACGATATATAAAGCGCCAATTAATACGGTGAAAAAACCGCCCTCTGAGAATTTGGATAAATTGGCAATCAAGAATACACTTTCTATGAAAAAGAACAAAGCCATGATTGGATAAACGAAAGTCTTTTTATAGCGCTTGAATTTCATGAAGTAGGCCAAAAGAATACTAGTCATTAACATATCAATGGTTATAGCTAAACCATACGCTGCTTCCATTTTTTCTGCCTCCTGGAAAAACAATACTACCGTGATACATCCCAACAATAAAAATGAATTTATCACAGGTATATAGATTTGACCTTTGATGTCACTGGGATATTTTACTGTGAATTTCGGGAAGAAATGGAGTCGGATTGCCTCAGAAACAAGGGTAAAAGCCCCCGTTATTAATGCTTGGCTCGCAATGATGGTGGCCATTGCTGCAATGCCAATGCCAATTGGTAAAAACCAATCCGGCATTAGTGCGTAGAATGGTCTTTGATCACCCAGTGTGGAACCTTCTTGGCTCAATAACCAAGCACCTTGACCAAAATAATTGAGGACCAAAGCCAATT
Organism: Bacteroidia bacterium; assembly: GCA_023258655.1. Lineage (GTDB taxonomy): Bacteria > Bacteroidota > Bacteroidia > NS11-12g > UBA955 > UBA955. The sequence goes on along the minus strand of JALQWO010000118.1, from coordinate 1,590 downwards.
TTACAAACGTCCATGAAACCCTGATGTTCTGTCTACCACAGTGTCCCATGTCACTGTAAAGTGCTTCTGCACCCGTTGTGCACAAGAATACCGCTCCCAAGATGAGGAAGAAATCATATTTGCTGTAAACAAGGAGTGAAATTGCATATGTGGGAGAAAGTGCTTTTAAAATTTCTGGGTTTTGTACGATGTTAGTTAATCCTAGAACTGCTAACATGCAAAACCATACCAACATGATGGGTCCAAAAGATTTCCCCACAAAACTTGTTCCTGCCCGTTGAATCATGAAAAGAGCTATCAATATGGAAATGACTATTGGTACAGTATTTAAATTTTCCAAACCATCGATGAGTTTGAGTCCTTCTATCGCAGAGGAAACAGAAAGTGGCGGCGTAATTATTCCATCAGCAAGGAGCATGGCGCCACCGACGACAGTACCGATAATTAGTTGGGGATATCTCCTCTTTAGGAGGTTGTAGAGTGAAAAGATTCCACCTTCACCTTTGTTGTCTGCTCGCAGAACCAAAATGATGTACTTGATGGTTGTTTGAATTGTAAGGGTCCAGAAAACTAAACTTAGTCCGCCGTAAACGAGTTCCTTGGTAATTAAATTGTCGCCCATAATGGCACTCATAACATACAGGGGTGAGGTACCGATGTCGCCAAAAATGATGCCCAAGGTGATGAGAAGGCCAGCGCCGGTGACCTTATTAATGTGAGAGTGGCTCATGAATTATTTGTGGGAGCGAATTTAATGAGTAATTGACTACGTGGATAAGAAATCTCTCCATGTGTTCATTTTGTGAATAAGTGTGGATATTGTGGTTTTTTGGGCGTTGAGGGCTGTGGATGGCGTGGTAAAAATTGCTGTATATAAATGTATGATTGACACTTAAAATGTGAGAACTTTGCGATGTCGAAAAACACGCCAATCACACATGTCAAAAAAATCTTCAAACAGTTCTGCTTCCGTGAATGATTTCGCCGTTGGTCACGAAGGTATTAGCACATTTTATGCCGATTTGGTATTCGGTCCCAAAGCACAATCTCAGTACTTGTCGGCTGCCGCTCAGCAGGCAATCGCTCAAGCGGCCAGTCATGGCCAGCCCATTTCTCGCGAAACTGCCGATGAGGTAGCGACGGGCATGCAGGCATGGGCATTGGATTTGGGAGCAACCCATTACACGCACTGGTTCCAGCCTTTGCGTGGGACTACAGCGGAAAAGCACGATAGCTTTTTTGAGCCTACTGGCGTAGATACAGGCATCGAGAAGTTTGGTGGAAAAGCGCTGGCTCAGCAAGAACCCGATGCCAGTTCTTTCCCTTCTGGCGGTATCAGAAATACCTTTGAGGCCCGTGGTTATACCGCATGGGATCCGAGTTCGCCAGCCTTCATCATGCCCAAAGCGGGCGCGAAAACGTTGTGTATACCCACCGTTTTTGTGTCGTACACTGGGGAAGCGCTCGACTACAAAGCGCCGTTGTTGAAATCTGTGGCATTCTTGAAATCTGCCGCAACGGAGGTTTGTCAATACTTTGATAAAAATGTTAAAACATGTTCTATTTCTTTGGGGATTGAACAAGAATATT
>JALQWO010000117.1:1769-5369 GCA_023258655.1 Bacteroidia bacterium | reverse complement strand
CAAATATCGCTTGAGTTTAAACACCCGCTCTAGGTGAGAGTTCCCCTTAATCAGGGGCCACTTTTTTTCCGCTAAGGTATCCAGGGTTTTGAGGTAATCTTCCAAACCCAAGGAGGCCAGCGCTTGTTGTATGAGTTTTTCTCCAACGCCTTCGCGCTTGAGTCCCTGCTTGATTTTGGCTTTGCCCCAACCCTTAATTTTAAATTTGCCGCGGGCATAGGCCATCGCAAATCGTTCCTCATTGAGGAAGTTTGATTGCATGAGTTCCACCAAAAGCACATCGGCATCCAAAGAATTCAGACCATATCCCAACAATTTGCGCTTCACTTGTTGGTGACTGCGTTCCTGGTAGGCACAGAATTTTTCAATTTTGGGTCTGGCCTGAGAAGGTGTCAATGTCTTTTTAAATGCCGGTTGCTCCATGCTCGTTTACAAAAATCATCCGTTCTGCGTTTGCATCCGCAAAAAATCTTTGATTTAAATGACCACGCTCAAGCGTGATTCTGAATTCGATCTGAATAAATCATCTCGCGGATTTCCATATCAGTAAGCGCACTATAATCTGATAGAATTCCGCCGAATTTTGCAATGAAAGCATCGTCAGTGGTTTTGACTGAGGTCTCCAAAGCCTCAGCTTCCCGTGCTAATTGTTGAGCAAAAAACTGCTCCACAACGGCGGCAAGCGACAGTCCGTTATTGGAAACCAACAACTTCATCCGCTCCACCAATTGCTCATCAACCAACAAGGTTAACCTCTTTTTCATATGTACAAAATTAACAATATTATCTATGTGTGATTACGATTTCAAAGTCCGAGGTGCAAAATTCAACCGAAATGCTATTCATCCGTCAGTCCTTGACAAACATTGCCAAACCCAAAAAATCTTTGGAAATTTTCGCCATTGTCTGTCAGATGGTAACCCATTGACACCCAAAATCCGTTCATTCACCTTATCCATATGACAAAATTTCAGTTCCGCCATTTTGGTACATCGATTGCCAAAGCCATCGCATGAGAACAGGACAGATTTCAGTTCAATCGGAGAACATTTTCCCCATCATCAAAAAATTCCTGTACACCGACCAGGAAATTTTCCTTCGTGAATTGGTGAGCAACGCGGTGGACGCCACCAAAAAACTCAGCACACTTTCACGCGTGGGTGAGTTTGAAGACCCCATCGACAACTGCAAAGTAGAAATCAGTTTCGATGAAAAAGCGAAAACCTTGACCATTTCTGATTCCGGCATAGGAATGACCGAAGAGGAAGTGGAAAAATACATCACCCAACTAGCCTTTTCTGGCGCCCGTGAATTTGCAGAGCAATGGAAAGACAAAGATCCCGATCAAATGATAGGTCACTTCGGATTGGGATTCTATTCGGCCTTCATGGTTTCGAAAATGGTTACCATCGAGACAAAATCCTACCAAAAAGGCGCACAAGCTGTTCATTGGGATTGCGATGGTGCCACCAGCTACAACATCGGCAAAGGCAAACGCAAAAAACGCGGAACCGATGTGATTTTGCATCTGACCGACGAAGATGCGGAGACTTATTTGTCGAAGTGGAAATTGCGCGAGTTGCTCCGCAAATACTGTCGCTTCCTCCCTATACCCATCACTTTTGACGGTGAGGACATCAACAACACACAGCCCATCTGGACAAAAAAACCAAGCGAATTGGAGTCGGAGGACTACAAAAAGTTCTTTGAAGAATTGTATCCAGCCCAAGAGGCCCCCTTGTTTAACATTCACATCAATACCGATTATCCTTTCAACCTCACCGGTGTCTTGTACTTCCCGAAGGTGAATGAGGCGATCGACAACCGACAAAACCGCGTTCAATTGTATTGCAACCAGGTGTTCGTGACCGAGGATGTGAAAGATGTATTGCCCGAATATTTGGTGTTGTTGAAGGGGGTCATTGACTCGCCCGACATTCCATTGAACGTATCGCGCAGTTCGTTGCAGAGCGATGCCAACGTGAAGAAAATCACCCAGCACATCAGCAAAAAGGTCAGCGACAAATTGAACGAATTGTTCAAAGCCGATCGCACCGATTTCGATGGAAAATGGGAGTATTTGGATTTGTTTGTGAAGTATGGCATGGTGGCCGACGAGAAGTTTGCGGAACGTACCAAAGATATCTGCTTACTCAAGACCACTGAGGGTAAATTGCACACCATTCAAGAGTGGATTGATCACGCGAAAATCAATCAGACAGACAAAAACGGCGAAACCGTGATTTTGTATTCAACCGATACGGCGGTTCAACACATGAACATCAAAGCTGCTAAGGACAAAGGCTACGAAGTGGTGATATTGAACGGTCCGTTGGATACCCATTTCGCGGGTTGGTGCGAAGGCAAGTTCGAAAAAGTGAAATTCCGTTGCGTGGATGGCGGTCCGATGGATCAGCTAATCGAAAAGGAAGTCACCATAGAATCAGTGTTGAGCGAAGAACAACGCAAGACCTTGGAAGAAAGCGTAAAATCCGTGGTGAATGAGTTGGCATTCGACGTAAAAATTGAGTCTTTGCCGCCACAGGACGACTTCATTTCTGTGCACCGCAACGAGTGGGAACGCCGCATGGAAGACATGGCCAAGATGGGCAATGGATTCCCCTATGGAAATATGGGATTGAACAAGCAAACGATGGTGGTGAATACCAACCACGCTTTGGCCAGCAAAGTGTTGGGCAAAGAGGGCGACAGCCGCAACGAGTTGCTACAGTATTGTATGGACTTGGCGATGCTTCAGCGCGGTCAATTACAGGGCGAGTCGCTCGAGCGTTTCGTGAAGAAGGCCCAAGGATTCATCATGGATTGATGGTTATTCTTCGGATAGAGTTAATGTAATTTCAACCAAGAGTGAAACAAAAAAGGCCCGCTTTCGCGGGCCTTTTTGGCTAATCTATACATCTAAAGAAATTAATCTTTATCTGCCTGAGTTAAAGCGTAGATAACCAAACCGAATCCGATTTTGTTTACTGCGTCACCGATGTTGTAGATAACATCCATTACGCGAGTGTCTGCGCTGAAAGTGATACCGAACAAACCACCTGGGGTACCCAAAATGTAACCCAATGGATAAATAGCCCATCCTACCAATACGAACCAAGCCAAAGTCTTGGTCGCTTTTGCTACTGCTGGACCTGCGGTGTTTGCCAAAGCAGCCACTTCGCCGAACCATACCAAGTAAGCAATGTAGAAGTAAGCAGCACCTGATACTACACCCCAAAGAACGCTAGACTCACGCCATACAGCTTCTCCGAAGTAACCTGTTACCAACATCACAACTGAAGCGAAGATCAACTTCCACAACAATCCTGATTTAGCACCGGCTTTCTTGGTGATCAAGTAAAACTCTACACACATCAAAGGAACAGTCAACAACCAGTCTACGTAACGGAAGAATGTAGGTGAAGATTGGTGCTCCATGAAGAATCCGCGCATGTAGTAGTAATGCACGGCAGCGATGAAGGTAATCAAACCTGATACCAACATAGAAGTTCTCCAACGCTCTGCAACATTGCGCATCTCGAAGAAGAAGAAAACAGAAGCCGCCATCATGGCCATGGTACCTACGAAGAAGGTAAAGGC
>JALQWO010000117.1:0-1669 GCA_023258655.1 Bacteroidia bacterium | reverse complement strand
GCAACATTGCGCATCTCGAAGAAGAAGAAAACAGAAGCCGCCATCATAGCCATGGTACCTACGAAGAAGGTAAAGGCAATGTAAGACGGAAGTGAAGTTCCGGTCAGAAGATCCAACTCACTGCTGGATGCAACTGTGTTTAGTAATTGTGTAACCATTTGATTTAGATTAGTTTAGTCCATTGATTAACACAATAGTTGCAAAATGGTGTTTTGAAAAAATGAAAAAAAATACTCGTTCTAACGACTGATAATTTCAGCAATAAATGATAAAAAGTCAATGCTTTTGGGCAATGACATGCATTTTTCCATCAAAAAAAGCCCATCAAAACTGTGTTTTTGTTGAGGTATTTGATAAGGTATGTTAAACAAAAAGATCGAAAATAATTATCACAAAATCAATCAGTTAGCCCAAAATCGACGAAATAACTGCCTCAAAAAGGTCAACAGACCCACAAAAAATAACAAAAATTCAGCCGTTGCGGGTAAAACAGAACCGTTGGCTCAACCCTTGAAAGCGCGAAGCCATGACTTTGAATGAGTTACACTACCAGCCGTATTTGTCGAAAATGGGGGACAACGTCTCTCCATTCACCACTTTCACAAAGGCTGCATAGTCCTTGGCCATGAATGCATTGATCCGCTTAACCACCAAATCTGTCTCTTTTTGGGCGGTTTTCAACGCCACCAAACAGTTTTCACCGGGCATTTCATTGCTTTCAATCAATCCATTCGCCGTTTGCAAATGATCCATCAATCGGATGGTAGCCTCTTCATAGGGACGAAAATCGGCGGGTAACATGTACAACAACTTTAGCGCAGCAATACTATCCATCAAAGGCTTTTCCAATTTCCGCAATTTGGCAGAGGCACTATCATTCAGATACTTTTGGTTCACCCACAAGCCCACCGCCTTCTCGGCATCCTTCAAACCCTCAAAAGCCAATCGTGCGCGCTCCACCGTTTTCTTCAAGGTATCGAGCATCTCGCGTTGTTTGGCATCGCCCTGGGCATTGTAGCTAAACCCCTGGGGCATCCGCACTTGAATCCACACTGAATCGGCCGCTTTACCCGATGAAATCACCAATTTATACTTGCCAGGCGCTACCGTTCTTCCCGAGGGAATTCCATCGTCGGGCTTGGGCGTATGGTGCGATGGCCAACGGAATCCGTCCTCCACCATTCGATACGGAACCCGGTAATATCCTGAACTGTCGAAAGAGAATTTGTGCGTGCGAATCAATGTACCGGCTTCATTGTAGACTTTACCAACACAATCCAGTTTTTTCCACTCGCCGCTGGCAGCGTCCTTCTCCGCGCCAATTTTCACATCAATTTGAGCCCCATAAGGCTTGTTCGCTGCGCTCCAAGCCTCATCTGCCGCAAACCTCGCTCCGCTCGGTTGCCTGTATCTAGCCAGCACACCGTCACCGGCGTGCAAAATGTCAATGTTCACCGATCCCACCAAGTTGGTTGATCCCACCAATGGACCGGCCAAATAATTGTTTCCGCCCGTCGATACCGACAGCCCTCCCTGGGTCAACTTCCGCAATACCGCGATATCATCAAATACCCAAATCCCCCGACCAAACGTTCCCAACACCAAATCCCGCTCGCGCGACTGACTCTTCATATCCGCCACCGGTACACTCGGAAACCCTTTCCACTTC
>JALQWO010000116.1 GCA_023258655.1 Bacteroidia bacterium | reverse complement strand
GGAGCCAACGGCTGATGCAAAATATTGAACCCGTGTTCCCAATTTCCCTCCTCCTTCAATCCAAATTGAACCCTCGCCAAAGCCAAATCTTCCGCCGATAACAAAGTCAGTAATTCCTGTTCGGTGAACACATAAAATTTCCCCTCCATTCCTTCGCTGTCCGCATCCAAAGCACTCCCGTAACCGGGAATGCCATCGCCCAAAGAGAGTTCGCGGTTGCAGAACGACAAACATTCCTCTGCAATTTGCTTGTATAGTGGCGCATCAGACCAAGCATAAGCCCGGGCGTATAGTGAAATGAGCTGTGCATTGTCGTACAACATCTTTTCAAAATGGGGCGCAAACCAATGTGCGTCCGTACTATACCGACAGAATCCCCCGCGCAATACGTCGTAAATTCCGCCGTGACACATCTTCAGCAAGCTGAGGTGCAGATAATCCTTGGCCGACTCAGATTCTGTGAGTAAATGATGATCCAAAATGAATTCATACTGTCCCGGCAACGGGAATTTAGGGGCCCGATTCGGTCCGCCTTCTTGCCAGTCCAAGGTGTCCGCCAATGTTTCAAACAATCCCAAAACATCGCTGCGATGCAAACTTTCACCCGGCTCCCACTGGTTGATTTGCTCGATTTTATGCTGAATCCTTTGGGCATATTCCACTGCTTTCTCGGGTTCGGTTTTGTAGACATCGGCCAGTTGCAAAATGATCTGCTGCCATTGTGCTTTGGGAAAGTAGGTGCCTGCATAAATGGGTTGCTTGTTGGGTAAGCAAATGACATTCAATGGCCATCCGCCGCGACCGGTCATGATCTGACAAGCATCCATGTAAATCATGTCGATATCGGGACGTTCCTCGCGGTCTACCTTAATGCTCACCAAATGCAAATTCATGATTTCTGCGGTTTCAAAATCTTCGAAACTTTCGTGTTCCATCACATGACACCAGTGGCAAGTGCTATAACCGATACTCACCAGCACCAATTTGTTTTCTTCCTTGGCCTGTGCCCAAGCAACATCGTCCCATTCCTGCCAATCCACGGGGTTGTGGGCATGTTGCAACAAATACGGACTGCTTGCATTCACCAAGCGGTTGGGTTCTTGATGCGCGTTGCTGGGGTTTTGGTGTGGATTGTGCGACATATTTTGGTGCGTTGATGTACTTTTGCTTCACCATGGTGAAGTCTTGCAAAGGTCGTGTCAGAAATTGGTTTATTCTTATCTTTTTCTTGGCGATGGGATATCCATGGACTTGTCTGGCTGCGAGTAAAGCCGCAGTTGTCCCCGTTCAAATCCGTCCGGTAGTTCAAAACCAGGACACCACCATTTTCTATTTCTCGAGCAAAGAACAGGCCTTGGATACGTTGATTGCATGGTTGCTCATGAAAAAACCGGGTATGTCCTTGGGATATTTGACCAAAGCTGAGTTTGTAAAACAATGGCGATCGCACGATACCGCTACCCTGAAGCAAGTGGTGGAGGGGGCCTGGCTCACATATCAGTTCCAATTCAAAAAATCGGTGCTCAAAACCCAGCTTAAAATGAAGCAAAGCAAGGTCAATTTCAAAATGGCCGAAGTAGTTCCACGGCCCAGAATTACCGTGAGTTCTGCGGGCGATGGAATCACCAAATACGAGTACACGGTGAAATACAAAAAACTGAAATATATCTTGAGTTTTCAGTTGTGGTGGATAGACGGACAAGGGTTTTGGGTAAATGAGGTAACCTGGGCAATGGGGGTTTGACATTGTCTGGATCCTTTTAACTCTTGGTTTTATTTTGTTCCGATCGCGCATGATTAAACCTAAGGTCATGATTTTTCGTCTCATCTCTATGTTGCATTCTCATCATTGCTATTTCCGAAGGGTTATTTCTTTACGATTTTGTCCATTTTTTATTCTTTTGTTTATTGGCGTTGCGATTTTGCCATCTACATTAATTGCCCAATACAAAGGAACTGCTTCTGTGAGTCAGGGTAAAGCGACTTCCATTTTGAATGCCAATTTATTAACCTGTTCCGGAGGACGTGTAGCGGGTTTGGGGACGATTAAATCCAAGGATAGTCTCTTGTGGACCGTACCTGCAGAAACGCAGTTTGCCAATCAGAATTTCCCATGGGCTTCTGATTTAAACAATGTTTGTAATGGTAATAATTTTAAAAATACAACAGAGGCCCTAGCGGCCCTCGATGGGTCTGATATTGTCACCATTGATTCAGACGGGGAAGTCGTAACGGCGTTTGTTTTTGCAGACAACTATTTTGAGATGTATGTAAATGGAATTGCGGTTGGTAAGGACAAAGTACCTTTTACGCAGTTCAATTCGAGTATTGTTCGATTTAAGGTGAAACTACCTTTTGTGATTGCCATGTTATTGGTTGATTGGGAGGAGAATTTGGGACTCGGGTCTGAATTGAATGGCGGGTTTGCTTACCATCCGGGGGATGGAGGAATGGTAGCTGTATTTAAAAATTCGGCTGGCAATATTATTGGGAAAACCGATAAAACGTGGAAAGCACAGACATTTTATACTTCCCCGATTACGGATTTGACATGCCCTACTGAAAATGGACAAAATCGAATTTCAGACCTGTGTTCTGCGGCAGATTCAAAGGATGGGAGCCAATTTTATGCGCTTCATTGGCCAATTCCGAAAAACTGGATGGGAAAAGACTTCAATGACGCAGGATGGCCCGCGGCTGTGGAATATTCAAATGCTGTGATCGGTGTAAATAATAAACCCGCGTACACAAATTTTGTGGATGTCTTTGATGATGTGAAATCTGATGGACAGTTTATCTGGAGCTCCAACGTTGTGTTAGACAATGAAGTGGTTGTTCGGACTGTCATAGGGGAAAGTTCTTCGGCCTATCTCGAAAAAGGCAATACGCTGTTGTATCCGAATCCGAATAATGGAATCCTTTGTTTACAGCAAAATCAGCCGCCTGCAAACATTGAAAGATTAAGGATTCTCACCCTTGAAAACAAATTGTTGGCCGATGTTACTAATCCTAAATTCCCGTTTGTACTTGATCTGGATATAGAAGACGGATTGTATTTGGCAATTATTGATTCAAATCTTGGGTCAGGTTTTCAATTGATGGAATTTAATCGACATTGAATTAGTCTAAATCCCAACGTTTCGGTACCCAACTTTTTTCAACCGATGCTTCATGGATATCGGGTAAGTTTGGGAAAAAGTCGCGACCGGTAATTTGTTCCACGGCATCTACGCTCAACGCAAAAGAGGAGAGCGGTAGGGCAGATCCTGTGTTTGGAAAAACAAATCCTATGGCACGCGCGGGCTGGGCGGTGTCTAGGATGACTTTGAAAAAGCGTTTGGGGACAGAAATGCGGTTGTAGTATCCAATGAACTGTTCCAGTGGTTCATTGAGGACAGGCCCTGTTGCGATAAACAAAGGTCGGTTTGCGGGCGCCCAGTCTCGTATTTTCTCTTCCAACTGTTTCCATATACCGCGATTTAAACCGGGGCGTTGCGGTGATATGTTGCTGGTGTAAAAGGACTCCTTCATGGCTTGTTCGGAATATTTCATGTCGGCGGCGGGCGCGAGATGGCCGCGATCAAACCCCGATTTGGTATAATCTTCGGTTCTGGCAGTGTGCGGGGAAATGATGGGGTCTATCACGAAGCGGCTCTCGCGCTCCGCCGCCCCCATAGTATGCGCCATAGTGAGTTCGTAAGCCACCCAGTTGGCCTGCATGTGCTTATGGTTGTATGATACCGTGTAGGCCATGTGTTTGGTGATTTTTTCGCCGGAATTCAGGGTGGGCCATGCCCACTGGGTGGACTCATTGCTCGTGCGAAACCCGGGCAGAAATACCATCAGTCCTGTCGCTAACATCATAGGCATCAAATTGCTCAAACCTTTGGCTTTGCCTGATACTTCCGAGAAAAAATCAGAGAGAAAATCGGAGAAAAAATCGGAAAGAAAATAGAATAAATGGCGTTTTTTATTGGGCCTCATGCCCCGCTAAGATAGGATTTTTCGAACAATCCGCGGACCCATGTAGATGAATCCCGTGTACACTTGTACGAGACTCGCACCCCTAGAAACTTTACCATCGAAGTCTTCTTTGGTGAATACACCACCTACGCCAATCAAAGGAAATTCACCACCCAATTCCATGGCCAAGAATCCCAAAATGGTGTTGGAGGCCTCGTAAACCGGTCTGCCACTCAATCCGCCAGCGCCAATCTTTTCAATTTTTGATTTTGAGGTGTTCAGATTGCTGCGATCGATGGTGGTATTCGTGGCGATGACACCGTCCACTTTTGCACGACGAATGGTTTGAATGAGCTCGTGAATTTGTGACTGTTGGAAATCCGGGGCGATTTTCAGAAAGATGGGTTTCCAAATACGGCGTTCGGCACGCAGGGTTTGCAATTTTTCAAACAAATCGGAAATGAACTCATCTTCTTGTAAGTCCCGCAATCCAGGGGTGTTGGGAGAGGAAATATTCACCACGATGTAATCCACGTGGTCGTAAATGGCCTCAAATGCCTTGGTATAATCTTGGGCTGCTTGTTCGTTGGGTGTTATCTTGTTCTTGCCAATGTTTCCACCAACCACCAATCCCGCAGGTCGGTTTTTCAGTCGCTCCACCACCGCTTCAATCCCATCGTTGTTGAAACCCATGCGGTTGATTAATGCATAGTCTTGGGGTAAGCGAAACAAGCGTGGGGCTGGATTTCCGGGCTGAGGTAGGGGTGTTACCGTGCCGATTTCCACATGGCCAAAGCCCAAATCCTTCAACAAATGAAGCCACTTGGCATTTTTGTCAAATCCTGCAGCCAATCCCACTGCATTGGGAAATGTGATGCCTGCTACTACCACAGGTTTTGCGTTCACCGGTTGAAAACTCTGTCTTACCCAACTGCCCAAGATGGGAGTGCGCAAAACAATTCGCAAACTTTTCAAGGCAAATTCGTGGGCGACTTCAGGGGGCAATAAAAAAAGTAAAGATTTGAGTAGGTTATACATGGATTGTTGCTTGGCTTATAGACAAAAACGGGGCCAAAAACGTTGGATTAGTGCTTGAAATGACGAACCCCTGTGGTCAACATGGTCATGCCATTGGCATTGCAGTAATCGATAGACAATTGGTCTTTGATGCTGCCGCCAGGTTGCACAACCGCAGTGATGCCGGATTTGTCGGCAATCTCCACGCAATCCGGGAATGGGAAGAAGGCATCGCTCGCCATGACAGCACCCTCCAATTCGAATCCAAATCGGTTGGCCTTTTCAATGGCTTGTTGCAGGGCGTCTACGCGACTGGTTTGTCCCGTTCCACTGGCCAGCAATTGTTGGTTTTTTACCAATACGATGGTATTGCTTTTGGTTTGTTTTACCAATTTCAACGCGAATTCCAAATCATGC
>JALQWO010000115.1 GCA_023258655.1 Bacteroidia bacterium | reverse complement strand
CCCAAAGAAACCCGCACCCCGAATCCCGGCGCCCACCCCCAACCTTCCGCTACCGCCGTTTCCCGTGCCCCCCATCACGCCCAAACCCGCAACGCCAAAGCCCCAAACCACGGTTTATTCCTTCATCTCCTACCCTTACGACAAACCCGATCCCAACGGAGTGACCCACGTCAATATGCTCAATGAGCAGCAAACATATCGGATGTACCACTGTCCCGTTCCGAAAGCCCCGATAGACCCCGCCCTGCGTAAATCAGGCGCCCTCGATACCCTGGCTGCCATGCAACCCGCTGTGGAAACCTTTCAAATCAACCAGGGCGAAAAAGCGTTCAGCATCAAAACCCAAAAAGGCATCGAATTGCAATTTCCCGACCAAGCCTTCGCCGATGGACTCGGCAACCCCATCCTGGGAAAAATCACCCTGAGTGTACAATCGTTCCAAAGCAAGACCGACTTCGCCTCCGCGCAACTGACCAGCAGCACCAACGACGGCGAGGCCCTCATCAGCGGCGGTATGCTCAACGTTGAAGCCAAATCAGGCAATGCCAACCTACGCCTAGGCGATGGCAAAAGTTTTAAAATCATCGGCAACAGCCCCTACGAATCGGGATTCCAAACTTTCTATGGCGTCTCCGGCGACCAAACCACTTGGAACACATCGGCCAGTACCGCACAAAGTGGTGCCAATGAAAACAACGACAACAACAGCAAAAACGCCAAATTCACCCTATCCTTGCTTCCCATCCTGCGATCCACCGATGGCGTGGCGCACCCCTTGGTACTCGAAGACCATGACAAAAACGTGGCCCTGAGCAACTGGTTTTTCCAAAATGCCAAAATCAACCCCGCACTGAAAAAACAAATCAAACGCGACGGTGTGATTTTCCCCGCTGAGTTGAAAATCAATGCGCAAGGCAAGATTACGGAGGTGCAGCTGCTCGACAGTCAGCAAGCAACCAACAGCCTCATCAGCCCCTATTTTGCTGAGTTCAGGAAGTTGTTGCTGTCGGCCCCGCCCGTGCGTTTTCTCGACACCTTCCCGATGCCAGAAACGGTAACCATTCGTTTCTCCACCCTCAACGAGAATTTTGCGAGCATCAAGCAGTTGCCCTTGCCGCCTGCCGTTGCCGGCCTCGCCAAAATGGCCACTTCACAAGATGGCAAATGGGTTTTGGAATCCTACTCCACCCAAATGGTGAACTGCGACCGATTTGCGAAGTTCCCCAAGACCGACGACAGCATCACTTATGCCGTTGATCATGCCAAGGCCTTGGTTTACTTGAATTTCAAGGACTACAATGCGCTACTGGGCCCAAGCACTACCCGCATCGAAAATACGGGCTATCGGTATGTCATGAAGCAATTTCCTGTGGGGGCCACAGCCCGATTGATCGCGGTGGTTTATGACGACCAAGGCAAAGTACATTTGGAAGTAGCCGATGTTTCAGAAGGCCAGTATCGCATCGAAAAGGCACAGCAGTACCCGTTCAATCAACTCACCGTGAAGGCGGCATTTGAAATGATGCCCATGGATTTATTTGCGGTAAAGAAATAGGTCAATCGCGGGGTTTGAAGCGCGTAAATGGCTTCGGGGGTCCGGCGGGTTTCGGCGCTTGAGACTTCGATTCTACCTCGCGCGGCTGGTCGTGCCGGTTGCGGTCCCGGTCCTGATTGCGGTCTCGTTCTTGGTTTCTGTTGAATCCGCGGTGCTGGCCTGATCCCTGGCTTCGATTCTGTCCCTGATTGCGGTTGTGTCCACCCTTGCCGCCGCCATTTCTGTTCTCCGTCTGTACGCCCTTGCCCTCATTGAAATTGGGCTGGTTATAAAACGGCTTGGCGTCATTGGCTTCCGCCACATGAGTTCCCGGTAGAAACGGATGTTCCCCCGTTACGGGAATTTCCATTTTGATCAATTTTTGTATGTCGCGCAAATAAGGCACCTCCTCCCGATCCACAAAAGACCACGCCACCCCACTGTTTCCTGCCCTACCCGTTCTTCCGATGCGATGCACATACGTTTCGGGGATGTTGGGAATTTCGTAATTGATCACATGCGTAAGCTCGTCGATATCGATTCCCCGCGCAGCGATGTCCGTGGCCACCAACACCCGCGTTGTACGGTTCTTGAAATTGGCCAGGGCCGACTGTCGGGCCGTCTGACTTTTATTCCCATGAATGGCTTGCGCCGTAATTTTCAACTTCACCAGGTCTTTTACCACCTTATCAGCCCCGTGTTTGGTGCGCGTAAACACCAACACAGAAGGAATGTCTTCCGCTGAGGTATCTAACAAGTGTCGGAGCAAGAATCGCTTGTTCTTCTGGTCCACATAAAACACACTTTGCGATACTTTCTCCGCCGTGGTTGATACAGGCGCCACCGACACCCGCACTGGATCAACTAGAATATTCTGACTCAACTTCACCACTTCCGAAGGCATGGTCGCCGAAAAGAAGAGCGTTTGTCTGTCCGTAGGCAACTTCGCAATCACCTTTTTCACATCGTGAATGAAACCCATATCCAGCATTCGATCGGCCTCATCAAGGACAAAAAATTGCACATTTCGCAAATCGATGTACCCTTGTTGCATTAAGTCCAACAAACGTCCGGGCGTAGCCGTCATGATATCTACGCCGCGCTTGATGGCATCCACCTGGGGCTGCTGTCCAACACCACCAAAAATCACGGCGTGTTTCAACCGCACATTGGCGCCATAGGCCTCAATACTCTCATCGATCTGCAAGGCCAACTCGCGGGTGGGAGTCAGAATCAGGGCTTTAATCCCCCGATTTTTGCCCGCTTCGCGCATCAAATTTTGGATGATGGGTATAGAAAATGCCGCAGTTTTACCGGTCCCGGTTTGGGCAGTTCCCAACACGTCTTGGTGATTGAGGGCTGCCGGAATGGCTTGTTCTTGTATGGGGGTTGGCTGTGTGTAGCCTTGGGCCGATAGCGCTTCGATGATTTCAGGCGCGATGCCGAGTTTAATAAATGCTTCCAATAATACAAAGGTAGGCAATGTATCGTCAACCGCCGATGTTATTTCCCTGAGGATAAATCACTCAAAACATCACGTTTTGGTCACATTCCGATTATTTTTGTTGCATCCGCGTAACTATCACCCCTTTATCGCGTCTAACTACACATGAAAAAACCATTCATCGGATTTATGATATTGGCACTCGCCATTGCGGGTTGCAGACCAGATCCGGCCGATACGCTCGGACATGACAACCCCGATTGGACCGAAGCTTCGCATGGAAATGGCATCCCCGATTACGGCGTTGTTTTCCCGCAAGACCAAGTCAACGAATTGGAAATTACGTTGGGTGCCACCGAATGGGCCGCGATCCGAAGCAATATGACCGCTCTGTTTGGTTATGACTTTGGCTCGGGTGCCGGCGGAGGCCCTCCGGGCGCTTTCCCCACCACAGAACCTGATTATGTGCAGAGTACCGTAAAATTCAGAGGCAAAACATGGAAACATGTGGGATTCCGACTCAAAGGGAACTCCACCCTCGGCAGTACATGGCGCAGTGGTATTTACAAATTGCCATTCCGCTTGAATTTCGACAAATTTGAAGCCACCGAACCCACCGTAAAAAACCAAAAGTTCTATGGGTTTAAGGACCTGTCGTTCAGTCCAGGCGTCAAAGACAACTCCCTCATACGCGAAAAATTGGCCTCCGACGTTTTCCGTGCCGCGGGCATTCCCAGTGCGCAATCGGCCTTTTACAAGGTATACATCGACTTCGGCGAAGGCTTGAAATATTGCGGTGTGTATTGTGGGTTGGAGCTGCCCGATGACAACATGATCAAACAACAGCTGGGCGAAGAGTCCGGCAACCTCTACAAACCCGAATCAAAGTTGGCCACCTTCATTCAAACCGAATTTGAAAAGAAAAACAACGAATTGGCGGGCGATTTTGGGGATGTTTCCAGTTTTGTAAAAGCCCTCAACAGTAGCAACCGAACCGCGGATGTTGCATTGTGGCGCAAAAACTTAGAGGCGGTATTCAATGTGGACCACTTCACCAAATACTTGGCCATCAACAACACGTTTGTCAATTGGGATACTTACGGGGTGATGGCGCACAATTACTACCTCTACAACCACAGCACAAAAGGGTTGCTGTGGATTCCGTGGGACAACAACGAATCGTTCAGTAAGAGTCCGGGTATCACGGGCACATCGGGCGGACCTTCGGGCCCCGGCAACGCCATTTCGCTCACCATGAACGAGGTATCCACTGCTTGGCCGTTGTTGAATTACATCGCCAATGATCCTGTTTATTTTGCGCAGTACAAGGCTCATATGAAAGATTTTAAAAACGGCATTTTCCAGGAGAGCACGGTGTTTGCCCTGATCGACAAATACTATGACTTGATTACGCCTTTTGTGGTGGGCACAGATGGCGAGCAGCCCAAGTACACGCATTTGAGCAGTCAATCGGCCTTTACCGCAGAGCGCGCAGCACTCAAAACACATGTCACCAACCGCATCGCGCTGGTCAATCAATTTGTGCCCTAAACATGTCGCTCCCCCACCCAACGTCCCTTTCCGATGATCGCCTCGCTGTACTTCAACAGTTTGATTCCTTGGCGATGTCTGAGCTGATGAATCGGGCGGAGCTGATGGATCGCAGCGATCGAAAATTTGTTTTTCACCGGGATTTACTGTCGGCCATCCTCCTAGATTGTGTGGCGGACTACCACATTTTGGAGATGGGCGGACACCGGTATTTTGATTACGATACGGAATACTACGACACCCCAGATTGGCAATTTTACCTGCAACATCACCGCGGGAAAGCCAATCGCTACAAAGTTCGCAGGCGAACTTATGGCAGCACGGGTGAGGAATTTATCGAACTAAAGCACAAAACCCACAAAGGCAACACCCAAAAGATCAGGGTGATGGGCCACAGCCTGGAGTCGGCACAGTCCCTGTTGTTGGAGCATCTGGGCGGTGACATAGTACAGCAACTTCGGGCCTCGTTGTGCGTGCAATACCAGCGAATCACCTTGCTACACAAAAGCAAAAACGAAAAAGTGACACTGGACTTTTCCTTGCGATGGTCGGCCCCCGTTGAGGCTAGCCCTGAAACCGAATGGACCGCATCCCATCCCCAAACATTTGAAAACATAGTCATTGCTGAGGTAAAAAGCACGAACCTACACTTCAACACATTTCAGCAAATCGCAAAAAATCGCGGCATCCGTGAAGGCTCGTTGAGCAAATATTGCATGGGGTGCCTCACGATCTATCCAACAATCAAACACAACCGATTCAAACAAACGTATCAACACATTTTAAAAATAGAACATGCTTGAGATTTTAACGCCTTATTTAATCAATCTAATCGCCGTTACCTTGTTGGTTCGCGGACTGTACTACCGCACATACAAGCGCAGCGACTTATTTCTGACCTTTTTCGGGTTTAATAC
>JALQWO010000114.1 GCA_023258655.1 Bacteroidia bacterium | reverse complement strand
GCAGGTGAATCCAACAATTCAAATCCGGAAACTTCTACGTGACCCACTTTTGCAGACTGTCCGATTTCCAAAGTATCGATGCTTACATCGATGAAATCAGGCAAGTTTGCAATCAAACCGCGCACACGCAAACGATTCAATTTCTTTACCAACTTACCACCTGCACGAACGCCAGGTGAGTTACCAACCACGCGAACAGGAATTTCCATAACCACTGGCTTATTCTCATCAACCGCAACAAAATCGCAATGGATGATCATGTCCGATACTGGGTGGAATTGAATATCCTGCAAAATGGCATCGTAGTTTTTGCCATCCAATTCAATCTTCACTTTGTATACGTTGGGTGTGTACACCAAGTTTTTAAAATCCGCTTGGTAAACAGCAAAGTTGAGATTGCCGTCTGCCAAACCATACATGTTACAAGGAACCTTGCCTTCAGCACGCAAAGCCTTTGCTGTGCGGGTACCTACTTCTGCGCGTGATTCGCCTTTAAGAAAAATGGTTTTCATCTTTATTTACTTATCTTATTTTTTACTTGAGTTCGATTTTGGTTTGGTGTGCAAACACTTGCTTGAACAATGAACTAATGCTTCCATGCTCATGGACGTTGCGAATTGCCCGGGCAAACAAGGGTGCTACCGAAACCACCTTGATTTTATCTGAATGTTGCTTCAATGGAATAGTATCTGTCACCACCAACTCCGTAAGCACTGAATTCTCAATGTTCTCATAAGCCTTACCGCTCAAAACGGGGTGACAGCATAATGCGCGAACAGATTTTGCTCCTTTGTCCATCAACATCGACGACGACTTGCACAAGGTTCCTCCTGTATCTATGATATCATCGATTAGAACCACATCTTTACCCTCTACATCACCAATCACCGTCATGTTCGCAATTTCATTGGCTTTCTTACGCTCCTTGTCACAAATCACCATGCCCAAATTCAAAATTTTCGCCACCTCGCGAATACGGTTGGATGCACCAACGTCAGGCGCTGCAATTACAATATTTTCCTGAGGCAACGTTTTGATATACGGAGCAAAAATGATGGAACTTTCCAAGTGATCAACAGGTACATTGAAGAATCCTTGGATCTGGGGAGCGTGAAGCTCCATGGTCATTACGCGGTTGGCACCTGCCGTTTGAAGCAAATCCGCCACCAATTTCGAGGCAATTGAAACTCGGGGCTTGTCTTTGCGATCTTGACGGGCAAAACCATAATAAGGAATAACCGCCGTGATGTAGTTAGCACTGGCACGCTTCGCTGCGTCAATGGCCATCAACAACTCCATCAAATTGTCTGAATTTGGATAGGTGCTTTGCACGATAAAGACATCGCAACCACGAACGCTTTCATTGAAATTGGGCTGAAATTCCCCATCGCTGAAACGCGAAACAGTCAAATCACCGGGAGCTGATCCATAAAAATCACAGATGTCCTGGGTAAGGGCGGCAGACGCACTGCCTGCGAAAATTTTAACGGGGTGTATAAGTGATGTCATAATCGTTTTACTTTCTCTCTGGCTGCACCGAGATGCACCGGATATCATCAAACCTTCAACTTGTTGCCCTACTAGGACTCGAACCTAGACGTACGGTACCAAAAACCGCTGTCCTGCCATTAGACGATAGGGCAATTTTTTTAGGACTGCAAATATACAATAAAAATTATTCCCTATCTCCTATTTCAGAAAATTATTGCACCAAAAGCACTTCTGTGATGCGTTTATCTCCTTGAGATAATTGGATGTAGTAATTCCCTTTTCGCAAACCAATCAATTCGAAATCAACCACATAGGTTCCGTGACCATGCCACTCATCTTTCAGTACTTGAACCAATTGTCCAGTCGCATCAAACACGCTCAACTTCACATGTCCAGATTCAGTGAAATAGGAAATCTTGGTATTTTGAACCGCTGGATTGGGATAAATCTGATTCAGTGAAATGCGACTCACCAAATCTACATAATCCTCAATACTCGCCTTGTTCGCTTTAAAAATGGGTAGGGTATTGAAGTCCTTTCCGCCCATCGCTGCTTTGACTTCCGCCGCAGGCAATTCAAACCAATCTGTCAAAACCGAAGCATATACTTGACGGAAATCGTACTGCATGGGCAAATTGTCGTTCACCGTTACCGTAGAGGGGATGGTTGGATTGGCACCAATTACTCCGTTCTGCACAGCTTTACCAAATACAAACATGGGCGCTGCAGCACCGTGATCAGTACCGTTACTTGCATTGCTCATGACGCGGCGACCAAATTCACTGAAAGTCATACCCACCACACGATCCTCAAGGCCCAGCAATTTGATGTCGTCTTGGAATGCCGCAATGGCATCCCCCAATTGCTGCATCAAAGTAGCGTGGGAACCAATGGTATGATCCGCATTGTCTACTTGTTCGCTGTGCGTGTCAAACCCACCTATGCTTACCATGTAAACAGGCGTCTTTAAACCGCCATTGATGAGTTTGGCTACAATTTTCAGTTGATCCGCCAATGGTTGACGTCCACCTGTGGGATATTTGTTCGATTTGTTGGTCCCTTTGGCAGCAGCATTTTTAATCACCGTGGCGTATTGATTGGTCTGTTGTGCCATTAACCGCAAGAACGCCAATTCATTGCCCGCCGGAGTACTCGGCGTTGGATCCGTTGTGCCGTTAGCCAGGTTATAAAAAGAGGTTGGATCGGTGATGGCCATGCCCATGTTTACTTCCGGACCCATGAAAGTCAACGAAACCATTTGTCCTATTTGAATCGCCAATGGATCAGGCATCGCCGCCGTAGGATAGCCTTTTGGATAACCCGTATACTGTCCATCCAAATATCTTCCCATCCAACCGGTTGTCCAGTTTTCGTTGCTATCTGAACCACTCATCCAAATGTCTGTGGCTCTGAAATGCGAATAATTGGGATTGGGATAACCCACGGCTTGAATTGCACTCAGCATCCCATTGTTATACAAATCTCGTAAACCACTGAGTTTGGGGTGCAAACCCGCTGCCGGTTTGTCCCAAAAGGGCAGAACCTTGTCTTCCGGAATCAAGATGTTGTTTCTGGCTTTGCTTAAATTGGAATATTGATCAATAGGAATCAGGGTGTTCAATCCATCGTTTCCTCCCGATAAGTTGATAATTACCAACACTTTCCCATCGGCACTCCGCCTTCCCAATGATCGCAACAAGGGCGAGTCCTCAAAGGCCTTCACTCCCATGCCATTCAATGTCAAGGGCAAAACGGTTCCAGCGGCTGCACTGGCTTTGAAAAAGGATCTGCGTTTCATGGCTTATGACAATTGATATTCTGAGAGGTTCATGATGGATTTTAACAAGTATTGCAATTTCACTGTGGCTGTGGATAGCGCTGTCTTATAGTTGGGATCAGAAGGGTCGGTAGCGGCACGATATTCATCACTCCAATTGTAGTCAGGAATACCCCCCGGCAACAAAACCTCCTTGAGACTGGCGGTTTGTGCGGCACTCAACGACAATGGCAAAAGGTGTGAAACACAATCCGCTATCAAATCGTCGGCTTTTCCCGGATTGCTCAGTTTTTTCACGAATATCCAGGGATCTACGATCATGGTGTATGTACCCACTTTGTGACCGATGAACAACAGGTAATCCGTGAATTGGTTGCGTTTGGGCAAAGTATCACTATTGATCCAACTCCGATGAAAAAGGGGCTTTTGATACCACGCAGGCCAGCCCGCCACATTCGGGGGATCGCCCAAATTCAACTGGGTTAATTGTCCAAAATTCATTCCCATCTGATACATTTGGTAGAGCAAAAAATAATCCGTGGAGGCAGGGAATTTCAATTCCATTTCTCGACAAAATCCGACTTGCTGGGTTAACGGGTCCTTAATGACGCAAGCGCGATTCCAAGTATCGAAAAAGTGTTCACTCATCAACAAAGTCTTCAGAACAGCTTTGATGCTATAACCGCTGTCGCGGAAAACCTTCGCCAAAGGAACAATTACATTGGTTTCTACAGAATCATCGATTTCGTAGTACACAAAAAATTCATAAAGCTTGCGACAGATAAACAATGCCACCTCATCCACCTTAAAAATCATTGTGAGTAAATCATCCAATTCAGTATTTCCAGCATTAATACCCGTTTGGCCTTTGATCACAGTATTTCCATAAAATGCACTGAATTGCTTGTCGGACGAGTCATGATTGACACTCAAAAATGTCGTGCTGAAGGGATTTGTTAGCGGATTGATGCTCCATCCCGTCAATACCTTTGCCATGGCCTTGACATCGTCTTCCGTGTATTTGCTATTCGGTCCTTTTCCCAACGTAAACAGTTCTTGCAATTCACGGGCATAGTTCTCATCGGGCGCTTTCTTCGTGTTCAAACGACCATTGAGATAAAACAGCATCGCAGGGTCAATGGTAATGGCACGGGTGAGGTCCTTGAAATTTCCCAAGGCATGGGTGTACAACACTTTGGTATAAACGTAACAAGCCCGGGCATCCGGTATTTCCAAAAACTGTAGCGCAAAATGATTGTGCCAAAACAACACCATCTTCGCTTGAATGTCCGCAGATTGGGTGAGCATCTGTCCCCAAAACCATGACTTAACACTGCCTTTTCGATAGGGTTCTACCGCCGGATCTAGTGCCGCATTCACCCACGTGGAACCATAAGGCACATTGGGATCGTTCACCAGGTTACCGTAATTGTTGATGGGTGGATTGGGCAAGGTAGAAGACACATTCAGCAACGCATCCACCACCTGTTCCAAGGTCTTTCCTTTGTATTGATTATAGTCAGCCAATTTCACCCCAAACAAGGTGCGGCGCAACAAATGCATCAACTCATCCTTTCCGAAGGTTCCCGTGTAGGCGTTTGTTCCCGTGTTGGTTCTACGATTCAGGGGTTTTTTTCCGATTATTTCTGAACCTTGTGGGCTACCATCGGCAGAAAAACTGTTGGCGACAGAGGGGGATTTGATGCTTTGAAAAAATGCTTTGCGATCCATGAGCAATACCAGATATAATCGATAGACAGCATTTGAGCGTCAATCGTTTACTCTTTTAGATGGATTATGTCAAATTTTTGACCTTTTATGATACATCATTCGCACTTGTCCATGATGAAATTGGGCCAATTTGCCATCGCTCATGCAAACCACAATCTGACCCTGTTCGTTTACATCCAAAACCTGTGCTCGAAACGTCATTTGCGTACTCATATCCAAAAAATCAACCCACTCATTTCTTCCATAAAGCCTTTCCGAGAAGGCAAATACCAATTTGTCGGGATCTGACCAAGCATCCTGCAATTTATCAAACATGGCAATTGCCAACTGCTCCAGCAATTTTGTCTTTTCAAACCCCAATTCCCCTGTTGCAGAAACCTGTTCATTGGATTCAGATAAACGCAAAGGAGCCGAGGCAAAAAATTGGGATTCTTCTGCCAACAGTCTCAAAGAAGTGGCGGGGATAAAGTCAGGAAAACTCCCTTGGTTTACATTGATTCCCAAACCCACAAGAAGGTACTTGTG
>JALQWO010000113.1 GCA_023258655.1 Bacteroidia bacterium | reverse complement strand
CGCAGGTTTGATCAATGCACTCCGATTGGTGGAGAAAAACCTCAGCGATGTAAAGATTGTGGTGAATGGCGCAGGTGCATCAGCCATTGCATGTACCAAATTGTTTGTGTCGCTCGGCGCCAACAAGGATAACATCATTATGTTGGATTCTAAAGGGGTGTTGCGCAATGATCGCACTGATTTGGATAAATACAAGCAACAGTTTGCCACCAGCCGCAATTTGAATACCCTGGAAGAAGCACTGGTAGGGGCCGAAGTGTTTGTGGGACTCAGCAAAGGAAACATTTTAACGCCCGAGATGATTTTGTCTATGGCCGATAAGCCCATTGTGTTCGCCATGGCCAATCCCACACCAGAAATTGATTATAATTTGGCTGTGGCTACTCGGCCCGACCTTATCATGGCTACCGGCAGATCCGACTTTCCTAATCAGGTAAATAATGTATTGGGATTCCCCTTCATTTTCCGGGGTGCCTTGGATGTTCGCTCAACAGCCATCAATGAAGCGATGAAAATCGCAGCGGTGCATGCCATCGCGGATTTGGCCAAGGAACCCGTGCCCGAAAGTGTCATGATGGCTTACAATGAAAGGAACTTGAGTTTTGGTCCAAATTATATCATCCCCAAGCCCATGGATCCACGTTTGCTCACTACGGTTGCGCCAGCAGTAGCCAAAGCAGCCATGGATAGTGGCGTTGCCCGACAACCCATCACTGATTGGGAAGCCTACAACACGCAATTGCGTAAGCGATTGGGCATCGATAACGACTTCGTAAATCGCTTGATGACCAAAGCGAAAACAGCGCCCAAACGCGTTGTGTTTGCCGAAGCTGATCACATTCGGATACTTCGCGCAGCTGAAATTGCCAAAAGAGACGGCATTTGTGAACCCATTTTGCTAGGAAATCCCGATGCCATTCAAAAAATGATGGATGAGAATAACATCGACATTCCAGGAGTGCAGATGATTGATCCGCGAAAACAAGAGGAAAAACTCAAGGTGTTTGGCGCAAATTTGTTTGACAAACGAGGAAGAAAAGGCCTCACATGCTTTGAGGCAGAGTATCAAATGCGCAATCGCAATTATTATGGTTCAATGATGGTTGAAATGGGTGATGCCGATGCCTTTATCAGTGGGTTAACCCGGAATTATCCCATCGCGTTGAAACCCGCCTTGGACGTGATTGGAATGGTTGAAGAAACCCACAGGGTGGCAGGTATGCACATCATGATGACCAAGACAGGTCCTGTTTTTTTCGCCGATACCACGGTAAACATCAACATGGATGAAGATACCGTTTACGACATGGTGAATTTGGTGAATGACCGCGTGCGTTCATTCCAAATTGAACCCCGTATAGCATTGATTTCCTACTCCAATTTTGGGAGTTCGGACGGGAAATACCCCAAAATGATGCAAAATGTGGTGAAGCGATTACATGCGGACCGACCAGAAATCATAGTGGAAGGGGAAATGCAACCGGTTTATGCCATCGATGGCGAATTGCGCCACAAGCGATTTCCATTCAATAAGTTGGGTGATAAATCTGCCAATGTATTTATATTCAGTGGTTTGAGTTCGGGCAATGCCGTATATCAAATCATGAGAAGCATGGGCAGCATGGACGCCATTGGGCCGGTTCTGTTGGGATTCAAAAAATCAGTCCATATTCTCCATCACAGTTCATCGGTGCGAGAAATTGTGAACATGGTTGCTTTGGCCGTGGCGGAAGCACAGGAGAAATAAATGGTACAAATGGCTGAATTGGACCTGGTTGTTGACGTAACACAATGGGGTAGTATCGACTACACTCAATCAGTTGCCTTAAGACACGAGGTCCTCAGAAAGCCTTTGGGATTGGTGTTTGACCCATCCATTTTCTCCCAGGAATTGCAAGATTTTCATCTTGTTGCGAAAAAAGGTGATTGGGTAGTAGGCTGCATGATTCTCACAAAAAACGGGGGAAGCATGAAAATGCGTCAGGTTGCCGTTGATCCCCATTGTCAACGTGTTGGCATCGGGGCGAAATTGGTGGCACTCGCAGAGCGCATCGCGATAGGTCAGGAGACAAAAGAAATCATCCTGCACGCGAGAGATTCCGCCTTATCTTTTTATTTATCATTGGGATACGATATTGTTGGAGAGGGTTTTGAGGAAGTGGGAATTCCGCATCACGCGATGCGAAAGTCATTGATAGATTGAATTGGGCCTTTCCGCGAATTTCCACCATAGGCCCAAAGGTTTGAACTATCTTTGTATTTTCAAACATGGATACCCTTATTACCGCGCTCCAATTCATTTTGGCATTATCGATTCTTATTACACTGCACGAGTTTGGACATTACTGGGCAGCCCGTGCCTTTGGTATTCGCATTGAGAAGTTCTTTTTGTTTTTTGATGCGTGGAACTTTAAGCTGTTTAGTTTCAAAAAAGGAGATACAGAATATGGCATCGGTTGGTTGCCCTTGGGCGGATATGTGAAGATTGCCGGAATGGTGGATGAGAGTTTGGATACCGAACAACTTAAGTCTGAACCCCAAGATTGGGAATTTCGCAGCAAACCCGCTTGGCAGCGATTGATCGTGATGATCGGCGGGGTTACCGTTAACCTCATTCTAGGGATTGTAATCATGGTGTTGCTGACCTATTCTCAAGGTGAAAAATACGTGCCACAGCCTGTGGTGAACCAGCAAGGGGGGATCTATGCAGGACCAGTTGCGAGATCGGTAGGTTTTCAAACAGGTGATCAAATTTTGGCTATCAATGGCGTAGCTGTGGACAATTTGGATGCCCAATTTGGCGATCCTACTTTCCTGACGGCGGATCACAAGGAGATCAAGGTAAGAAGAGCCAAGGCAATGGTCTCAATCGATAGCGCAAATAGCACAGTGAGTACGACCCATCAATTTTATGATACCACTTTGGTGATGCCAAAGAATTTTGATGAGTTGTTGGGGGCCAAATCAGATATGCCCTTCTTCGCGCCCAGAATGATGTTCAAGATAGGAAAAGTGATGGGTGGAAGTCATGCCGAAAAAGCGGGTTTGGAAGCGGGTGACATGATCAATTCCGTGAATGGGGAAAGGGTACTTTCATTCTTTGAATTCAAAGAATTGTTGGCAAAATATGCAGGAGAAACGGTGAAGGTGGAAGTGGTAGATAGCAACAAAAAAGTGAGTGTGCTAAAAGCCGAAATTGGCGAGGATGCCACCTTGGGATTTCAGCCCGCTTTCTTTGGATTTGAGTACAAGGAAAAGGTCATCAAATATGGACTCGGTAAAAGCATCAATTTGGGTGTGAGTAGGTCATTCGGACTGATTGGCGCCAATGCAAAAGCCCTCGGAAACGTTGCCACGGGTAAATCAGATCCCACAAAATCATTGGCCGGTCCTGTGGGGATAGCCCAAATGTTTGGTAGCACTTGGAATTGGCTGAATTTTTGGACCTTGACCGCGATGTTGAGTTTGGTTTTGGCTTTGATGAATATCTTGCCCATACCGGCTTTGGATGGTGGTCATGTGATGTTCTTGTTGTATGAGATTATTGCTCGTAGACCTGTGTCGGACAAAGTGTTGTATGTAGGTCAAATCATAGGCATGGTGTTCCTCTTGTCGTTGGTAGCCTTCACATTTTGGGTGGATATCGCCCGCGCTTTGGGTATTTAACAATGAAAAATCCGTTTGCATTCTTTGGATTGACGCCCAGTCTCAACATCGATGCAAAGTTGTTGAGGAAATTGTATTTGGATCTCCAACGAGGTTCTCATCCCGATTTGGTAGCAGGGGATACGGACGCCAACGCCATTTCAGAACAAGCGAATGCGAATTACAAGATACTGTGCAACCCCTTGTCATTGGTAAAAGCTTACATCGATTGTTTGGGTGAAAATCCGGACGTGATAAACACATTGCCCAAAGTTTTTTTGATGGAGATGATGGATTTGAGCGATGCCATCGAGGAGATGGATCGGGGGAATGTGGCCGAAATGTCGCAAGTGGAATCGCAATTAAATCAGTATCTCCATGCCTTAAATCAAGAATTTGTTGGGTTTCAATCCCAGGAGAATCCAAACATCCGGGCATTGAGTGAATGGTACCAAAAAAGTAAATACATTGGTCGATTGCGGAAAAATTTCGACGGAATCGTGGAGATTTGATTGGGAGCCCCTAATTTTACCCTATCAACCGATATGTCTACCCGAACTGCACTGAAATCGCACCCCGAAATCCGTTTGATTTTTCAACGAATGGCCTGTGAAATCGCTGAAGCGTTTTCGGAAGAAACCGATTTGTATTTTGTAGCAATCAATGAGCGGGGCATGGCAATCGCCTTGGAACTAAATCATGAGTTAGACCGCATTCTGCCCAATTGCACGGTGTCTTTGGGTAATTTGCATGTAGCCGACGATTATCGATGGGAAGGCGTGGTTCCCAACATGGTGGCCTTAACCACTCCAGTGATCCTCATTGATGACGTGATTCATTCAGGTGGAACAGCCATGCAGGTTTTGGTGGATTTGTACGAACATGGATTTGATACCATCAGGACTGCTTTTCTCGCAGAAAGGGAGCACAGAAATTATCCCATTAAAGCGGATTTTGTGGGAGTTTCGATTGCAACAACGCTCCAAGAACACGTATTCTTTAATAACGAAAATCCAGGTGATTTGCAGTTGTACCTCATTTAAGTTATTGAAATATACCACACTTTGCGTCATTTGATTGTCAATTGAAAACAACCAACAACATTTGTGTGTTATTTTTGAATCAATGAAGCGCCGAACCCTTGCTTTGTGTATTGCCTTTCTGCATGTCTTCATGTTGGAGGCCACGCATATTGTGGGTGGTGAAGTGAATTATAAATATTTAGGCAGTAACCAGTATAAAATCCGATTGGATTTGTACATCGATTGCCAAAATGGAAATCCCCAGGCCATCTCTTCGGATGCAACGGCATATATCGGGGTATTTAATGGTCAAACAAGAAACATGGTTGGCGGTTACCCCAAACTGATCAGTCGACAAGGACCAAAGCGCGTAGTAAAAACCAATTATAACTGCATAGTAAAAGCTCCCAATGCCTGTGTGGACCAATATTGGTATGAGGCAACATTTACCTTGCCTCCCATTACCGGGGGGTACTACATTTCGTTTCAGCGTTGCTGCCGAAACGGAACCATTTCAAACCTGGTAGATCCAGGGGGAACCGGGGCGAACTATTGGACCTTCATTCCAGATTCTCGAACACTTTTCAACAAAAAAGAAAACAATTCTGCGGTGTTTAAAGAGATTCCGCCCAACTTCTTGTGTACCAATACGCCCTTGAAATTTGACCACAGTGCCATAGATGACGACGGGGATAGTTTGGTCTACGAACTCTACAGACCATTTACGGGTGGTACTTCCTCGATGCCAAGACCCGACCAAGGTGCCAATGGTGATTTGCAGCAACCCCCGTTTTCACAGATTTCATGGGGCGCAGGCTACCGTGATACGATGCAAATAGATGGAAATCCAACCTTGAGTATTGATCGTAACACAGGATTTTTAACCCTTACCC
>JALQWO010000112.1 GCA_023258655.1 Bacteroidia bacterium | reverse complement strand
TAAATTGCGGTGATCATAATCATGTTGATGATTTGGCAACTATTTACGAAAACGAAAAAAACTAAACCATGCAAAAGAAATATTCAAGCTTATTTATATTGTCTCTTGCATTGTTATGTAAAGTAACAAGTGCACAGGAAACAATTTATCCTACAGGACCCCAACAGGGAACAACCGCAATAACGCACGCTACCGTGCATGTAGGTAACGGAACCGTATTAAATGACGCAACGGTAATTTTTGAAAAAGGTAAAATTAAAACCCGTGATTGGAATGCAACGGGCTGTTCAGTTGCCGAAAATCGAACGTGAAGTGAAGAAAGAGCTGATTGCCAAAGCACGTTCCATGCGCAAGAAGAAAAAAGGTCCCGGCGAAGGCGCCGGTGGAGAGGGTAGACCCGGCGAGGATCGTCCGCGCAGACGACGTCCAGCAGGAGAAAATCCCCCGCCCACCACACCAAATTGATTTTCGGTTGTTATTGGGTTTAGATGCCTGATGTACACATTTACGGCGGAGGGATGGCCGGCTTATCTGCTGCCTTTCTGCTGGAACAACACAAGAAACCCTATCATTTGTATGAAACCCTGTCGCACTGGGGTGGCAAATTGCAAACCACTGTGCAGGACGGTTTTGCCCTGGATCACGGATTTCAGGTAATACAATCCGCTTACCCTGCTTTGGGCATGTATCATGAGCGAGGTTATTTGAAAGACGCCCTCGCCTTCGGCTCGGGCGCTTGGTTGCTCTCACACCAAGGAAAAACATTGCTGGCCGACCCCCTGCGGGAATTTCCAAGAGGCCACGCTGCGCTCGGCCACCCCAGCATCTCGTTCAAAGATGTCTTGCAAGTAGTGAAATTGCGCAATGCCCTGATCAAACAATCCCCTTCCGCGTTTTTTGATCAATCTTCCACCACAACCTATCACTATCTGCAGCAATGTGGCTTCTCTCAATCATTCATTGAAGCCTTCTTCAAACCCTTCTTTACCGGCATTTTCTTAGAAGAAGCACTGAATACACCCAGTGCCATGTTTCAATTTGTTTTCTGGGCCCTCGCCAAAGGAAAAGCCATGCTCATGCCCGGGGGAATCCAAACCCTGCCCAATCGCATTGTCGCCGACCTGAATCCAAACCACATCCACCTCAATCACCCTGAAAATCCCACAATCCGCGTCCCTGCACCCAAACAATATTTTTCTACGCAAGCCCTGTATTTTGCCGTGGATTCGGATTTGGGACTCGGAAAGTTTATCGGCCTAAATGCCACTAATACAGGCTATATCAATTTGATGGCCATTCCATCTGCCGTGCAAAAAGGCTATGCTCCCAAAGGCAAGCACCTCCTTTGCATCTCGCTCAGGCCAGGGATTGGCGCAACAGACATTGAGCCATCTTCTACCGCAGTTTTGGGTGAAGCAGAGACACTCCTGGGCACCCGTATTGCGGGCGAATGGTTAAATACCATGACCGTAAAGAAAGCCCTCCCCGCAGATACCCCTTACCGCTATGGAGATGGTCAGATGCACTTAGAGGGGGGAGATACCAACAAAGATGTCGACTTTCATGCCAGTGGATGTATTGCCAATCCCTCACTCAATGCAGCCATCTTACACGGCACATCCTTTGTTTCCGCGATTATTTGTCGATAAACCACACGGATTTAACATTTTGTTTACTTGCTTTTAACTAACCCCAAGCGTATTATTGCATCTTCATAAAAACAGAAACATTCAATCATTATGACTAATAACAACACAAAATCAGGAAACAGCCCGTTGATGGCTTATTTCTCCGGCCTTGCCATTTTGTTTGCCATTGCCGCAGGGTACTCAATTTACATTTTCTTGTTGGGAAATCCAGCCAACTTTGAAGACGGTGATGTAGCCAAAGGACATCCATTGGGATTGTTGGGTATCATCTACCGCGGTGGTATCGCCATCGTACCTTTGTTGATTGCCGTAAACATCACGGTAATTTTGATTGCCATTGAGCGTTTCATTACCTTGTCTGCTGCCTCTGGTCGCGGAAACGCCACTGAGTTTGTGCGTAATATGCAGGGTTTGTTGGCCAAGAACGATATCGACGGTGCCATTGCCGCTTGCGATAAGCAGCGTGGATCTTTGGCAAACGTAGTGCGTTCAGGTTTGACTCGTTACAAAACGGTAGCTGCCAAGACGGATTTGGATCGCGATGAAAAGAAAGCGGCCATCGAAAAAGAATTGGAAGAAGCCACAAGTTTGGAGTTGCCCATGTTGTCTAAAAACTTGGTGATTGTTTCTACTTGCGCCTCTATCGGTACATTGATCGGTTTGATCGGTACAGTATTCGGTATGATTCGTGCGTTCGCGGCGTTGGCTAACTCAGGTGCGCCTGACACGGCTGCGTTGGCAACAGGTATCTCTGAGGCGTTGGTAAACACAGCGTTTGGTATTATCGGTTCTACTTTGGCGATTATCAGCTATAACTACTTCACCAACCGCATTGATGGTATGACCCACAGCATGGATGAAGCGGGTTATTCTATCGTGTCTAACTTCCAGGCAAACCACGGTTAATCACCGTCGTTTACCTTTTCGGTACAATCCGTATTAAGACCCGTTAAAAAAACGAACATGCCCAAAGTTAGTATGCCCCGTTCCACCCCTTCATTGGACATGACGCCAATGGTGGATTTGGCATTCCTTCTGGTAACGTTCTTTATGTTGACCTCAAGTTTCCGTGCTCCGGAACCTGTATTCGTAGATCCTCCAACCTCAACCACCGAAGACCAAATACCCAAACAAGTATTCTTGGTTACTGTGGATGACAAAGGAAGGGTTTTCATCGATCTCACAAATCCCGCCGTAAAAGAAATGGTGTTGAAAGATATGATGCGCGATTTCAAGGTTGGTATGAGTGCTGAGGAAATAAAGAAATTTGCCGGCGCCGGTCCTATCGGACTGAAAATGGAATCCATTCCCGCCTACTTGGAGTTAGAAGTCAATGAACGCACCAAGGTTGAACAACCTGGCGTTCCCTATGATACACTGAACATCAAGAAAAGTCAGTTGTACCATTGGGCCTACAACGCCCGATTGCGATCACACGAAGATTTCAATGCCCGAAAGGATGAAGCTGAAAAGCGTGGATTGCCGTTCGACAACACAACATATGTCCAATTTGCGGTAAAAGCCGATGGGAAAACAAAATATAATGTGCTAAAACATGTTATACAAGTATTCCGTGAGGCCAAAGTAAAGAACTTTCAGATGATAACCGGTTTGGAAGCCAAACCCAATGATTAAAAGATAGGAGAGATAAACCATGGCAGAAATTCAATCGAATGGTGGCGGAGGCGACGGTGGCAAAAAAAGAGCCAAAAAACAGAGTACCAAAGTGGATATGACCCCTTTGGTGGATTTGGCCTTCTTGCTCCTGACGTTCTTCGTACTTACCTCAACCTTCTCTCAACCCAAGGTGTTGAGAATGATCTTCCCCGAAAAGTTGAATGAAGAAGACTTGAAAAACATGAAACAGCCCGAGGTAAAAGATGGTATCACCATTCTACTTACCCGAGACAATCGTGTTTTCTGGTATCGCGGTGCCTTGAACGAAAAAACCACCGTTCTTGAAGAAACCGATTTTACCAAAAATGGATTGCGCAAAATTCTGGTAGAAAACAACTTGCCGTTGTTGACCCAGCTGCGTGATTTTGAAAAAGAAATGAACAAAATCGATGAGAAAGATACTGCCAAGCGCAATGCCGTCGATGCCAAAGTAAAGAAAGCCCAATTCGATTCTAAATTGGTGGTGTTGTTGAAAAACGACGAAGAAGCCACCTACAGAAACGTGATTGACGTGATGGATGAATTCATGATCTGTCAGATTGCCAAGTACTTTGCCGTTGATGAAGGTATGGCACCTTTGGAAAAGAAGCTCATCGCCCAGAAACTTAAATCCTAAACGCTATGTCAGAAAGTTTGATTAACAAATGGGACCAAGTGCAATCGCCAGGACGTAATGAACTGGTGTTTGCCGATCGATTCAAAGAATACGGGGCCTACCAAATACGTAGTCAGTTTAGCAAAAACCAGTCGTTGGCAACCTTAATCGCGCTGTCGGTTACGGCCTTGTTCGCGGCGATGCCCATCATCGTGGAGCACTTTTTCCCAAAAGAAAAAGAAAACAACACCCAATTGAAGGTGACCAACATTGATGATGTGAAAGCGCCAGAGGAAGAAAAAGAAAAAGAGCCTGAAAAACCCAGAATTGAGGAGCCAGAGCCACAAGTGGCCGCTCAACAATATGTGGTGCCTCGCATCAATCCTGATGCGGCTTCAGATGCGGTAATCATCCCACCGGATGAAATCAAAACAACGGGTAAGAAAACCCAAGACGGTGATGAAGAATTTGATGTGCCCGATTTCAATGATAACAGTGGCGCCACCGGGGGTACCGGTGAAACCATTGCTACCAATGTGCAAATCAAAGCGAACTTCCCGGGTGGAGAGGCGGCCTTCATTGCATGGGTGACTGAACAATTTCAGTATCCTCCTCGCTGTTACGAAGAAGGAATCAATGGATACGTAATGTTGAGATTTGCTGTGGATGAGGCGGGTAGGATTTCACGTGTTACAGCACTGGAAGAAACCAAAAGCTGTCCGGAATTCACCACCGAAGCCATTCGCGTGTTAAAGAAGTCTCCCCGTTGGGTGCCAGGACAAAACAATGGTACCTTCTTGAAATCATGGCGAGACATTCCCATCAGACTGTCGGTGGAGCCATAATGGAATGTGATAAAAAGGCGGGCCAAGGGCCCGCCTTTTTTATGCCATCTGATTATCTTTGTTCGGTATGACAAGCTCGCCTTTGCTCAATATCCGGGATCTGCACATTCATGCGGGAGAACGGTTGTTGTTGCATTTGCCACAGCTATCTGTTATGCCGGGAGAACTCCATGGAGTCATTGGAGAGAGTGGTAGTGGTAAATCGCTCACCCTGTTTGTAGTGATGGGATTGATTTCGTCAAAATTGTCAGTTTCTGGCACGGTGACATTTCAGGGACAAGAACTTTCACTGTTGGATGAAAAAGCCTGGATGAAACTGCGCGGAAAAGCGGTGGGTATGGTTTTTCAAGAGCCTATGTCGGCCTTGAATCCCCAAATGCGCTGCGGAAAGCAATTGATGGAATCGGCGTTAATCCATGAACCCAACAAAGCGAAAGCCGAGGCCATGATTGTGAAGAAACTCAACCAATTGGGTTTGGGAGATCTCAAAGATCGCATCATGCAAGCGTATCCACACCAATTGAGTGGTGGACAGCGACAGCGGGTGATGATTGCCATGGCTTGTGTGCATGAACCTCCGTTGATTTTGGCGGATGAGCCTACTACAGCGCTGGATAGTGTGGCAAGAGCACAAGTGATGGATGATTTACAGCGCGTTTGTCGCGAACAAGGCAGCGCTTTGCTGTGGGTGAGCCATGAATTGGATTTGGTGAGACAATATGCAGAGACCATTACAGTTTTGCGAAAAGGTCAATGTATCGACCAAGGAAGCACAGATATGGTATTGGGGCATCAGGCGAAACCTTACGTACAAGCACTGTTGTCGGCCATGCCACATGGCAA
>JALQWO010000111.1 GCA_023258655.1 Bacteroidia bacterium | reverse complement strand
GATCGCCGAGTAATGGGGATGTTTTGATGTATGGATTTCTGTCTCAGCTAAAATCATTGGAGGCATCGGGTATCGCAGTAATGGACATGACCACCATGAGCGATACTGTATACCGAAGAAAGGGGGCTAAGCACTGCACAGCAAATTCGCTACACCCCAATGATTACTTGGCAAGGTGGTATGCTCAAGGTTTGTTGGAAGTGTTCAATGATGGGTCATCACCGAGTCCCAATTCAGGTAAAACCTATTACGTTAACACCACAGGCAATAATACGGATGGTTTGACATTGGCCACAGCATGGACGTCTCTATCAAAAGTCAATGCGCAGGTTTTTCAGCCAGGTGATCGGGTTTTGTTTGAAGGAGGAAAGACATTCACTGGAAACATCGAATTGGATGCTTTGGATGGAAATGATGCCCTGAAGCCTGTTGTCTTTTCAACTTATGGATTGGGTAGGGCCACAATCAATACTACAGTTACCACGAAATGCGGATTCAAAGCCACGAATTTACAGGGGGTTCACTTACGCAATTTGGTATTTAAAGGACCCGGTAATGGCACCCAAAAAGATATTGATGGTATATTGTTTTTTACGGATAAATCCTCGGGTTATTTATCGAATATCGCCCTAACCAATGTTGAGGTTTTTGGATTTGGCTACTGCGGTATGCGCTTTTATTCTAGTTGGTCGGCAGCGGTGAAGGCCGGTTATCGCGGGGTTCGTATCGACAGTTGCTCGGTACATGATTGTCGGGAAAATGGCATAGTTTCATTCGCTTACGATGACCAAACAACCAATTTTTATCATCACCGAGATTTTCAAATTCGCAACACAGAAGTATATAACATAACAGGCTATGCTGCAAGCAGCCACAAAGGCAGTGGCATCGTACTATCTCAAATTGATTACTCGGTTATTGAGCGATGCGTGGCCTACAACACCGGGACTTTGAATTCGGCTTGTGGGGGACCGGGCGGCATTTGGGTTTGGTCGGCCGACAATGTGACCATTCAATATTGCGAATCGCATCACAATTCGTCGGGATCATCTACCGGTTGTGATGGCTTGGGTTTCGATTTGGATGGAGGCGTAACCAATTCTGTCATTCAATATTGTTACTCTCATGACAATGATGGCGCCGGCTATTTGTTGGGCAATTTTACTGGTGCTCGCGCATGGGGTAGCAATACTGTTCGATACAATATTAGCATCAATGATGCCCGCACGAATAATAGTGCTGTGACACTTTTTACTGCCCCAAACACCACCTGGAATGGATTGAATTTGTATAACAATACAGTGTATGTTAGTGGTTCAACGAAGAATAAATACTCCACATTCGGTGCATTTCAAATGACGGATTATGGAACCAATATGTCGGGGGTGAAATGTTACAACAACATTTTCCAAGTATCTGGTTCTGGTACTGCAGGCCCACTTTCTTTGGTACATGTCCCTACCACCTTCCTCCCACAAAACCCATTATTCGCGGGAAATTTGTATTGGAGTTCAGGGGGAACATTTAAAATCACCTATGGCAATAGTTACAGCAGTTTGTCGGCATTTCGAGCCACGGGCAATGAAAAATTGAATGGAAACAATGTGGGTGTGGAAGCAGATCCTTTATTGACGGGGACTTCTAATACAGCAGACTTATTGTATCCCAAAGAGAACAATTCTTTGAATCAATTTCAGTTGGTATCAAGTTCTCCTGCACGAGATGCCGGGCTTGATTTATCCAAGGAAACGGGACTTAATGTGGGTGTACGTGACTTTTGGGGCAGTTCAATACCCGCAGGTGCCAAATTCGATATCGGAGCGCACGAATTTGGTGGCGTGGTTTCGGCTTTGACGGATATCCCTCAAAAGACATATTTCCATATTCAATCCAACCCCATAACCATGGGTGTGTTGGATGTGGAATTGGATTTTTCCAGTCAAAAAGGGAACAAATTCCTTTTGATGGATATCACGGGAAAAACGATTTGCCTTGATCAAGTTTGGAATGATATCAACGGCAATAAAATGTCGATTGACGTATCCCTCCTTCCTTCGGGAATGTATTGGTTGACGTTAGCTTTGGATGGTTGTCGAATGCAGACAGCCCAAGTGGTTATTTACCAAAAGTAATTATTCGGCAGCCGCATCGCGGAAACCATCCATCAAATCGGTAGAGATACCCGTGAAGCTGAAACCACCATCGTGGAACAAGTTCTGCATCGTTACCATGCGGGTATAGTCAGAGAACAAGCTCACGCAGTATTCTGCACAAGCAGCTGCACTGGCATTGCCCAGAGGACTCATTTTATCTGCATAGTTGAAAAACGCATCAAATCCGCCCACACCGGAACCGGCGGTGGTTGGGGTTGGACTTTGGCTGATGGTGTTCACGCGAACGTGCTTTTTCTTGCCGTAGTGGTATCCAAAAGAACGGGCGAAGCTTTCCAACAAGGATTTCGCATCGGCCATTTCACCGTAATCAGGGAAGGTACGTTGTGCAGCAATGTAACTCAATGCCAAAATGCTACCCCATTCGTTCATGGCGTCTTTTTTCATCAACGTTTGCATCAAACGGTGGAACGACATCGCACTGATATCGAGGGTTTGGTGCATATAATCGTAGTTGGAATCGGTGTAAGGATTCTTTTTGCGCACGTTCAAGCTCATGCCCACGCTGTGCAATACGAAATCGAGCGGACCGCCCAAGGCCTCCATGGCTCCAGAAACGAGGTTTTCCAGGTCTTCCATTTTGGTTACATCGGCAAAAATGAGGGGCGCGTTCAATGCCTTCGCCAGCTCTTCGGTTTGTCCGATTTTGGCCGCTACGGGCGCATTGGTGAGGACGATTTGGGCGCCCTCGGCATGACAGAGTTCAGCCACTTTCCATGCGATAGAGTTCGCGTTCAACGCACCGAAAATGATGCCTTTTTTTCCTTTTAAAATGTTGTTCGACATAGTAATTGGGTGCGACAAAATTAGGCCATTTATTGCAAATCAATGGAAACTGCCCATAATTTCCTTCGGGGGTCATGACTATCACATATTTTGAAGTGGTGATGGGGTAAATATTTGTTTTATTCCGATGGATTGATTTATTTTCCAATACGATGAAATTGAGAATTTTACCATTCATTATTTTTTGCGCATTGCTATCGCCCTTGAAAGCACAGTTTGTTGACGCTGGCCGGGCGATTGTTGATGATGTTCATACGGGAAAACAAAAAGGGAAAATCCAAACACGGAGTGCGACAAATCCTACGAAATGTGATGGAGATACAAGTATGTTTCCCATGTATGGCAGTACTGCCTACAATAGTATTACCATCAAAAAAGGCAGTTCTTTGGGACAGTTTTTTGATGCACCGCAAACCATGACCGTAAGTGGTTTCCGATTTTATGGGTTTTCTGTAACACCCACACCAGCGAAATCAGTCAAAATCAATATCATTTGTAACCTGTACAAGGCCGGTGCAGATTCACTTCCTTCAGGATCGCCCATCGCCAGCGATACCATCATGGTTGATACGGTGATGGGAAGCAGTATACCACTGAGTAGGATCACCTTGAATGCTGATTTTGGTAAAGCGGTGACGGTAACTGGCAATTACATCATTGCGGTAGAATCTGATAGTGTCAGTGCATTGGCGGCAGTGGTGTGTAACTCTTGGACCAACGGGGACGGGAAGAAGCGCAATTTGTGTGTAGGTTCGGTGAGCGGCAAATGGTACCGTTGTTTGAGCTTGAACATCGGCGGTACTGTGTTCAACAGCCACATGCAGATGTATCCCTTTGTGGGCTACAAATTGGGGATAGACTACACCACCAATCAACAGTGTTACCCCAATTTGGATACACTGTATTTCCAAAATCAGAACAAGAAAACGGTGGTATCAAGTATTTTCTACAACTACTATGTGTATTATAACATTGAGCGTTCTAGTCACCGATGGAATTACGACAACAAAATGATTCAGTATGCGATAGATGGGAAATACAAGCCTACATCGCGGAGCAATTTAAATGTGACGTTGATTTCAACGGTGTATCCTTACAGTGGTTGGTCGTGTTCAGATACAGTATCTAAAATCATTTATTTTAAGCCGGGCACACCTAGTTTGTACAAGGCTGCCCAGGGATGCAGTGGTGATACTGTGACAATTGCTGTCGCTTCAGATGCGCAGACAACGGTGCAATGGTTTAAGAAGACAACGGATCCAAAACCCTTTTTTGAGGGAAATAAGTATACAATCAACAATGTGCAAAAGACCGATACGTTTTATGTGAAGGCGGTGAATAACACTTGTGAGTCGAATTGGTTGATGATTCCGTTTGAAGTGAACAAATACCCCACCAAATTGACGGTAAAGAATGATTCCATTTGTGCTGGAGCCACAGCGAATCTTCAGGCATTTACCGATTTTGGGGAATTGTATTGGTATGATAAATCCACAGGTGGAACCTTGATGTACACGGGCCAAGTTTTGCAGACGGGTAAATTGAGCAAGGATACCCAGTTCTATGTAGTGGCCAACAACAAAGGGTGCGTTTATGCGGGAGGTAGCAAATTGGTGAAGGCATTTGTGGGAAGCAGTTTCGCTCCTTCTGCGCCCAATGTGCCTGCTGATACATTTGTTTGTGCGCGTGGGGTGAATTCAGTAACCTTGAAAGCGAGCAGCAGCAATGGATCTGATACTTTGAGGTGGTTCTTGGATGCCACAGGTGGAACGCCTGTTGCCAAAGGAAGTACCTACACATTTAAGGGCAGCAAACGCGGTGAGTCAACAATATATGTGGAGTCTTGGAATGGCATCTGCGGGAGCGGAAGGGCGGCTGTAAGGATTACCGTGAAAGATTATCCCAATGTTTTTGGGGCCACCGGCGATGAGACTTGCTCCAACGACTCGGCGAGGTTGTTTGGTTCAACGCCTTGGGGACAGTTAAACTGGTACTTAAAGCGCAGCGATGCCCAGCCGTTTTATGTGGGTAAGAACCCCGCAGTGTATGGATTGAGTGGAAAAAATTACGTGTATTACAAAGCGTCCGAGGGCAGTTGTTTCGCTCCCAACTT
This sequence comes from Bacteroidia bacterium, assembly GCA_023258655.1. Classification (GTDB taxonomy): domain Bacteria; phylum Bacteroidota; class Bacteroidia; order NS11-12g; family UBA955; genus UBA955. The sequence continues at coordinate 558 of JALQWO010000111.1, read as the reverse complement.
CGACAGTGTTGAGGTGATTGTGAATGACATACCCAAACCAACCAAAGTGGAGGCTTTGAGCGTTTGTGCCAAGTCTTTGGGTAAGATGAGTGTTACGATTCCCGCAGGGACCGTAAACTGGTACGAGGATACCACAACTACCGACATTTTGTTCACCGGTAGCACCTACGATTTGGGGATGATGTTGAGTTCGCGCACGTTGTACTACGAAACCGAAAATAAAGGTTGTAAGAGCGATCGTACACCATTGACACTCGTGGTGAAGCCCCGGCCTGCGGCCGGGTTCACGTGGACCCTTTTGTGGCAGCACAAACTCAATTGTGTACCCATTAATACCGCCGGTTTGAGTTTTGAATGGGATTGGGGAGATGGCACCAAAAAGGTGGGATTGCCAGGTGTTCACCAATATGCGGGTCCAGGCAATTACACTGTGCGTTTGGTAGTTACCAGCAACGCCAATGGATGTAAAGACACGGCCGACATCCCCGTACTGGTGGATCATACCAATGTGAAAACCATCGCCAAGCAACACTTCAGCGCGTATCCCAACCCTGTGGG
>JALQWO010000110.1 GCA_023258655.1 Bacteroidia bacterium | reverse complement strand
CATCACAAACATGTAGGTACACCAGAAGACCCTTCCACGGCGCGAATGAATGAAATGGTGTATACATTTTGGTTTCGTTCGATGTATCAAACTTGGATGTCGGCCTGGAAAATTGAAGCCGAGCGCCTTCGGCGCGAGGCTTTATCACCGTGGTCGTGGCGCAACGAAATGCTGCGCTTCCAACTTATACAGCTTGCCATTGTGCTGACCATCTACCTCCTGTTTGGCGCTTGGGTTACTTTCTCTTTTTGGCTTGCAGCCCTCATCGGTGGAATTTTCTTGGAAACCATCAATTACATCGAACACTATGGTTTGATGCGCAAAAAGACGGCGTCAGGGTTTTACGAAATCGTTCAGCCCGAACATTCTTGGAACAGCAACCACGTGGTTGGCCGGTTGATTTTATTCGAGTTGAGTCGTCATTCCGATCACCATTACAAATCCAATAAAAAATACCAAACCCTCCAATCTATCGATGAAGCGCCCCAAATGCCAACGGGTTATCCCGGCATGATGGTCCTAAGTTTGTTGGTGCCAATTTGGTTTACGGTCATGAATCCCCGCGCCCGCAAATCGCAAGAAGCGGCAAAAGGACAGTGAAATTGTGACTAAAGACGATTAGTGCGGAAATCGCTCTGTTATCCAAGCAAATTTGGCATGGGCGTATTTGGGCAAGTGGATACGCTGTTTGAGCTTCACCAGACTTGTATAAGGTCCCTCTGAAATGAACAAATTGATGATCCATGCGGGTACTTCCCCGGCGGGGTCTAACAGCAGAAAATACTCACATTTGTTTTTGTTTTTTGCCAAAGGCTTGATGGTCCATGTGGTGCGATTTTTCTGTACCCTCACCACACCGGAAACCACGGGTAACACTTTGGGAACAGAATGTGTAATCAGGGAGACATCGTGACTAACGGGGTCTTGTTTCAATACATAATGACCACAAACATCTCTGTCATCGAGGGGCCATGGCGTTTTCACCCGCTGGTATACTTCAAATTCTGTGTGGCTAATTTGTTTGATGATTCTTGCCTCGGTCATCTGATAGATCCATTGGGTATAGGAACTGATGTCGGTGAGGCAAGCCACCGCTGTATTGATAGAGCAATCCAATTCCAATTCTGCTTTGATCTCTTTGATGGGTGTACCGGCTACTGCGCGGGTAAAAACCTTTACGCCGTGGCCTGATTTGGATGGACTCCAAGGGGTTTCTGTGGCCAAAAACCAAGGCGTTGCAGTTAATAATGCTGAGACCAACAGCAGTTTCATCGTTTGCGAAAATAAGCGATTCATTGTGAGTAGCGAGATTATCTTTGAGGTTTTCCGTCATGAATTTGATCCAACAAGCGTTTGCCCATGCTGTACCCAAGCACATCCAACGTTTCCCCCAGGGGTTAAGGGTGTTGCATGCGTTTCAGTCCTTGTTGTATTCGCGTAATGCCACCATCTCCAGGGCAGTGAAAAGAGCGACGCACAATTTCCGCGGTGTTTTGTTGGATTTGGGTTCGGGTGATGGGCATTTTCTGTTCCAACTGAAAAATGTACGCGCTCATCGTGTGATCGCCCTGGATCGCAATGCCGATTGGATGCGTTTTATGGAAGATTATCAAGCGCGACATGGATTGTTACGTCATGCGGAGGTGGAGTTTCATTGTGCCGATCTCGACGGTGATTTTTTGAGCCATCAAACAGATGTTTCTTTGATTTTTTGCTTTTCCGTTTTGCCCTATGTGTCAGATCCCGGACATGTTTTTGCGCGACTTGCGAAAATAGCTCGACCTGGAGCGCAACTGTTGTTGTATACGCCCGTCGATTTTCAAACTGTATTGCCCTTGTATCGATGGATGTTCAAAGGGTTTCAGCATTATGAATCGATGCAAATGCGCCGAGCACTTCACAGTAGTGATGAACTTACAGCGATCGCAAAAAAACACGGGTTTGTGCTGGCGTCTTCCCAAAAAACCTACGGATTTTTGGGCAAAATCGGACATGAATGTTGGTCCATCAGCACCATGCTTCTCGGCGCAGACAATCCACTTTGGCAAGCATTGGGTGCTGTGTCGATACCCCTCACCATGCCAATGACTGTGCTATTGGGCTTTTTGGATAGGCGATTGCCAATTCAACATGGTAATGGTTGGATGGCTCAGTTTGTGTTACTCGCAGAACCAGAATCATAGGGTTTGATGGTGGCAAACTGTATCAGTAACACCAAACCGCACAAAAGCAGACCAATACTCTCTCGGGCCAGTTCATTGTTTTCGGTTTTCATTTCAGCACCAAATCCTTCCCATGTGGGAGGAAATTGCAAAAAACTCCCGATGAACATCACAAGCGCAATCCCCAAATACACCCATTTGAGTTTCTCAGCGATCAATCGCCACAAAAACAATAGACTTAATACCGCGGTCAATGAATAGGCGAGGACCCAAATCAGGGGGTCTGGATCGTTGAATTGCACAGAGGCAAAAAGAAAAAACATCGCCGCCAAGGTGAGGTTGACAAGGAGTCGCAGGCCCAATATTATACGTTTCATGGTCTAATTTACTTTGTGGTATTCTTCAAGAAAATACAGGCCGGACCGGCAGCAAACTTCTTCACTTGCTCTTGGCTCATGAAGCTCTCAGGTCCCATCGACAAATTACCAAAAACCAAATCTTGGTCGCCATCGCCATCTACGTCGGCGGCGTCCATGGTGAGCCATCGCCCAATGTCATAGCCGGGCAAAGCGAAGGGCTTGAAATCCATGTTGTTGTTTTGCAGGTAAACGGCGGCTTCTTCGTGCTGCGACAGATAATCGGCGAAGAAGGAAACGGTGATGATGTCTTGGTCACCGTCGAGGTCGAAATCGCGTGCCAAGGCTTTGAAGCACCCGTGTATCGGATAAAAATAGGCCTCTTTGAGTGTGTTGTTGCCCTGGTTGAGATACACGTATACCCCGTGATAATTTTTTAAAATCACAGAGTAATCGGCGTTGTCGCCACAGGTATAAATGACATCGAGCTTTCCATCGCCATTCATGTCGGCCAGGTCAAAGCTATTCGATCCATATACGGGCATGGTTTCAAGCAGGGTGGCCGTTTCTTGGTATCCGTTGCCGGTATTTTTGAAGAAAACGATGCTTTCTTTGTTTTGGGCGAACAGGGTGAGGATGTCTTTTTTGCCATCGCCATCCCAATCGGCAATCCGTGAGCAGATGGCGCCGGGGATATCACGAAGTACCTGTTCTGTGGTTTTTTTGCTGGTGTTGTAGGTGTAGGTTTGTCCTTTTAGGTGTCCGAACGCGTTGACCAAAATTTGGTTGGATTGGGGGAGGCGGAACGACATCACAGGTCGGGGCACTTCACTGGCCACCACGCGGTCTTTTTTGGAAGCGGGTGAGAAGTTGTGAATGCTTCCGATGCGGGCATTGGTGGGTTGAACCGAACCGATACAGGTAACCAGCCATTGATTGGGATCGGAGAAATCGACCCAGGTAGGGGCCGACGGGAAATCTTGAGACCATTTGAGGGCGCCATCAGTTCCGAAGGCTGACAGGTTTCCTTTTTCGCCGAAGCTACCGAGGACGATTTCGTTTTTCCCTGGGACCAATTTTACAAAGGTTGTCATGGGCATATTGCCCACGGCGGGGAACATGCCGTTTTGGTGGTTTACTTGGAACAGGCCATTGTCCTTGGCGATGGGGTATTTGCGATTTTGCTGGGGCAGCGCGTCGGGGGCCAGGGTTTGGTAATAATGGAAAATTTTGTCGAGGTCTTCCGGACTGATTGTGGGGGTAGAGGGATAGATGCTGGCATCTACGTTGGGGTCACTTTTTTCGTTGAAGTAGGTTTCGCCGTTGTGTTCGAAGATCCCCATTTTGGGTGCCATGACTTTTATGACGGCCTCCCAAGTGGTTTTGTCGAGTTTGTCGGCAGGAACAAATGCATGACAGCCGCTACAGGCGGTTTTGACCATGGGTTCATTTTGCAATGCGATTTTCTGCGCTTCGGGGTCTATGTTGTTGTCTGTGTTTTCGTTAGGACTTCCACAGGCAAAAAATAGGGTAAGCATTAGGCCAAGGCCAATGAAAAAGCGGGTAGACGGAATCAGTCGCAGGTAATTTTCGTTCACCAAAGGTGAACGAAGGAATGATGAAATTATTGTGTTGGGAGTTCAAATCCTGACGGTTGTATCCCTGTTTCATCGAAAAACTGGATTAGGTAGGATACCATGAATTGGTGGCGCTCGGCGGCCAACCTTTTCCCTGTTTCGGTATTCATGCGGTCTTTCAGGAGCAGCAGTTTTTCCCAGAAGTGGTTGAGGCTGGGGTTGCCGCCTTTTTTGTATTCTTCTTTGCTCATGTTGGGGTTGGGCGGAAGGAGGGGATTGAAAATTTCGCTGCCTTTGAATCCGCCGTAATTGAAGGTACGGGCAATGCCGATGGCGCCGATGGCATCCAATCTATCGGCATCTTGTACAACGGCCAACTCGGGCGATGGAAATTGGGTTATTTCTTTACCGCCTTTGAAGGATATGTTTTCAATGATTTTGATGATGTGATGGATTTGTTGGTCGGACAAAAATTCTGGGTAGGCCGGTTGGGCTTGGGTTTCGAGGAAGTGTTTGGCTGTGGCCGGTCCGATGGTTTCATCGCCATCGTGAAATTTGGCATCGGCGATGTCGTGCAGCAAAGCGGCGAGTTCTACCACCACTGGATCTACAGATTCTGACTGGGCGATTTTGTTGGCATTGGTGTGTACGCGGTGGATATGCCACCAATCGTGGCCGCCTTCGGCGGCCTCCAGGGTTCGCTTTACAAAGTCTGCAGTAAAAGAAATAATGTCCACCCGCCAAAGGTACTTTTTTGACCGTGAAATTTGTTGCGAATTGATTGCTAGGTGACCATTATCATGGTTTGCCGATGAGGAAGGACCTTAGCTTTGATGTTAGCAATCGTTCACGAATCCCCCGGAAATCCCTGTGTAATAGGGTTGGGAGGTTGGAGATTTTTTGACAAAAATGCTGGGATTTGGGGGAAGAATGGGGGATTCAGCGGTTATTTGTAGCAAGAATTGGAAAGTTTCATGATGGACAGAGAAGAAATACTGAAGCGGATCGACGAGAAATACCGCGCAATGGATCAGAATCCCGATGTGCATTTGGAGGGGTTGTCGTGGTCAAACCCCATCACCTACTGGGATTATATTTTGCCCGATGCGTTGTTGGGTTTGCAAGTGCAGAGAACGGATCAGCCCGATGAGATGGTGTTTATTATGTATCACCAAATCAATGAGTTGCTGTTCAAGATGATTTTGTGGGAGATCGACCAAGTATCGAACAAAGCCGAGGTGGAAGCTGCATTTTTTACGGAGAAGTTGCGTAGGATAAGTCGGTATTTCGACATGCTTTCGAGTTCGTTTTCTATCATGGGCGACGGGATGGAGAAGGAGCAGTATATGAAGTTTCGCAACACGTTGACGCCGGCGAGTGGCTTTCAGAGTGCGCAGTATCGATTGATTGAATTTGCCAGTACGGAGTTGATCAATTTGATTGATTTCCGTTTCCGTGCTACCATTGACCGAAATACCCCCATCGAACATGCTTACGAACACTTGTATTGGCACGCTGCAGGTAAAGACCACGCAACAGGTAAAAAGTCTACGTTGATAC
>JALQWO010000010.1:9323-21003 GCA_023258655.1 Bacteroidia bacterium | reverse complement strand
CAATTTTGAATTGTTTATCCATGGCGGAGTTAATTTTGAGCCATATCGAGAGCAGTTTAAAGCCCTTCTACCAAGCGAAAAAGTCAAGTACCTTGAAACATATAACGCCAGCGAAGGTTTTTTTGGAATTCAATATCAAGCCGATCGAACCGAGATGGTTTTATTGACCCATTTGGGCATTTTTTTTGAGTTTTATCCCGCGAATGAAACACCCACACAAAAGAATCTCCTTCCATTATCTGAAGTCAAAACAGGAATCAACTATGCCGTAGTAATTTCCTCTGTCGGTGGATTGTGGAGGTACATCATTGGCGATACAATTCAGTTCCACAGTCTCAATCCCTTCACCTTCAAAATTACTGGCCGAACCAAATTGTTTATCAATGCCTTTGGTGAAGAATTGGTCATCGAAAACGCAGAAACGGCCATATCCATCGCATGTCGTGAAATGGATGCCATAGTAACCGACTACACGGCCGCCCCCATCTATTTAGATCAAAGCGAGGATGCCGGTCATGAATGGCTCATAGAATTTGCCAAAGCACCTGCGGATATGACAGCCTTTGTTGCACTGCTTGATACAGAGTTGCAGAACACCAATGATGATTACAAATCAAAGCGAAAGGGCGATATGCTCATGAAAATGCCCAAAGTAACCGCTGTGCCTGCCCTTACCTTTCACGAATGGTTGAAGTCGAAGGGAAAGTTGGGCGGACAGAATAAAGTGCCCCGTTTGAGCAATGACCGAAAGATCATCGAAGAAATCAAGTCGATGATGGGATTGTAATAGAAGGCAAAATTGTATTTTTGTCTTTTATACACCTATGTACGGAGCCATTAAAGAACATTTGGCGGCAGAGCTGAAAAGCATTGAAGAAGCCGGCCTTTTCAAAAAAGAACGCATTATTACAACACCCCAAGACGCTGTCATCAAATTGGCAGACGGCAGTGAGGTAGTGAATTTTTGTGCGAATAATTATTTGGGGTTGAGCAGTCATCCCCGGGTAGTAGAAGCAGCCAAACGCGCCATCGATACCCATGGATTTGGTATGAGTAGTGTCCGTTTTATTTGTGGCACACAAGACATTCACAAGGAATTGGAAGCCAAAATTGCCGATTTCTACGGAACAGATGACACCATCTTGTATGCAGCGGCATTCGACGCCAATGGCGGTGTATTTGAACCGTTGTTGGGTGAGCAAGATGCCATCATCTCGGATAGTTTGAACCACGCTTCCATCATCGATGGTGTGCGATTGTGTAAGGCGATGCGTTTCCGCTACGAAAACAACAACATGGCAGATTTGGAAGCCCAATTGATTGCCGCCCGTGAAAAAGGGGCTCGCTTCATTTTGGTAGTAACGGATGGTGTGTTTTCCATGGATGGCTATGTGGCCCAGCTCGACAAAGTCTGTGATCTAGCAGAAAAATATGATGCCATGGTCATGACCGATGAATGTCACGCCGCTGGATTTATTGGTGCCACAGGTCGAGGTACACCAGAATATTGTAATGTCATGGGTCGTGTCGACATCATTACCGGCACTTTAGGAAAAGCCCTGGGCGGTGCAATGGGTGGATATACCACAGGCAGAAAAGAGATCATTGAGTTACTTCGTCAAAGAAGCCGTCCATACCTTTTCAGTAATTCCTTGGCCCCAAGCATTGTGGGTGCGAGTATCGAAGTGTTGAATATGCTCAATGAAACAACCGCGCTGCGCGACAAATTGGAAGCCAATGTAAAGCGTTTCAAAGCGGGTATCAAAGCGGCCGGATTCGACATCAAAGATGGCGATAGTGCCATTGTTCCGGTGATGCTTTACGACGCCAAATTGAGCCAAGACATGGCAAATGCACTGTTGGAAGAAGGCATTTATGTCATCGGTTTCTTCTACCCTGTTGTGCCGAAGGAACAAGCCAGAATTCGTGTACAATTGAGTGCGGCGCATGAATTTGAGCACATCGATAAAGCAGTGGCTGCCTTCACCAAGGTGGGTAAAGCATTGGGTGTAATTGCCTAAACACCTATATTTGTTTTTTAAGGAATACAGAAATGTCTATTTGGAGAAAGAAATCGTTAGAATCATTATTACAGCAAGCTCAGGGAAGTAATTTGAAACGTACTTTGGGAGCGGGTAGTTTAATCGCTTTGGGAATCGGTGCAATCATTGGTGCCGGATTATTTGTTAGAACAGCAGCGGCAGCGACCGATGCTGCTGGCTCAGGTGTGACATTGTCGTTTATTGTTGCGGCAATTGGCTGCGCCTTTGCGGGATTATGCTATGCTGAGTTTGCTGCAATGATACCAATTTCGGGAAGTGCATATGCCTACAGTTTTGTTACAATGGGCGAGTTGGTTGCATGGGTAATAGGCTGGGCATTAATTATGGAATACGCATTGGGCGCCGCAACTGTATCAATTGCGTGGAGTGAGTATCTTAACAATCTGCTAGGGAATTCGATACCCTACCAATGGTGTCACTCGCCATTTGAAAAACTCTATCAAGCGTCTGCAGATGTTATTACGCAAATCCAAGCGTTGCCAGGTAATTGGGTAGGAATTGAAAAAGGGTTTTTAAATGCGGATCAATTTGCTAAGCTGCCAGCAGAGATTGTCTCTCAAGTTACAATCACCTCCGGAATTATGAATATTCCTGCTCTGTTAATTCTATTGGCTTTAACATTATTATTGATTAAAGGAACCCAAGAATCGGCTACTGTAAACGCAATTATTGTATTCGTTAAGGTAGCAATTGTTTTGGTTTTTATTGTGGTAGGATGGCAATTCATCAAACCCGAAAATCATACGCCTTACTTAATTCCAGAAGGAACAATTGGACATGAAGGTTTCTTTAAATGGGGCTGGGGTGGTGTGCTCGGAGGCGCTGCAATTGTATTTTTTGCATTCATTGGATTTGATGCGGTAAGTACAACAGCGCAGGAGGCAAAAAACCCGAAAAGAGACATGCCAATCGGCATTTTGGGTTCCTTGGTAATATGTACAGTTTTATATATTCTTTTTGGTCACGTCCTAACCGGGGTTGCTCATTGGAGTGAATTTGCTACTGCTGGCAAAGAAGCTTCGGTTTCCTATGTCATTAAAACATACATGAGTGGATATGAATGGCTTGGTACTAGTGTAACATTGGCTATTTTGGCTGGATTTTCTTCTGTAATATTGGTAATGTTAATGGGACAAAGCCGAGTTTTTTACTCAATGAGTCAAGATGGATTAATTCCCAAAGCGTTTGGTGAATTGCACCCTAAATACAAAACGCCGTTTAAAGCAAATTGGATTTTGTTCCTCTTTGTTGGGGCCTTTGCGGCATTTGTTCCTGGCAGTATTGCAGGAGATTTAACTTCATTTGGAACGCTATTCGCATTTGTTCTGGTTTGTATTGGAATTTTACTAATGCGTAAAACCAATCCAGAGTTGGCAAGACCTTTTAAAACACCATTGGTGCCATTGGTGCCCGTGTTGGGTATTTTGGTTTGTTCTGCAATGATTATTGCTTTAGATGCATTTACGTTGAAAGCAGCAGCGGTGTGGATGCTTTTGGGATTTATAGTTTATTTTGCCTACTCCAGGAGAAACTCCAATCTAAACAATAAACCGTAAGTCTTATTCCTGTTTTTCAAAAAGGCTTGGTAACACCAAGCCTTTTTTATAATATGCTAGTTCAATCATGACGACGACAACAAAAAAGCTGGGATTATTTGATTCTGTATTGCTCGTTTCTGGCAGTATGATAGGCAGTGGAATATTCTTGGTAACAGGGGATATGACACGGCAGCTGGGAAATGGCCCTCTGGTTCTGTTCGCTTGGGTGCTTACGGGTATTATCACGCTGATGGCAGCATTGAGTTTTGGTGAATTGGCCTCCATGATGCCGAATGCGGGCGGACAGTATAATTTCATCACCCGTATATATGGAAAGCGAATGGGTTTTGTCTATGGTTGGGCTGTATTTTCAGTGATTCAAACGGGTGTAATTGCGGCAGTAGCCATGGCCTTCGCCAAGCATTTGGGCATTTTTGTTTGGGGTCATGATAAAGTCGTTTTAACACTGCCTATCCTCGGCAAATCCCTTACTCTACTTTCAGGCCAATGTATGGCCATCGGCAGTATAGTATTATTGACTTGGATCAATAGCCGCGGCATTCAAGAAGGCAAATGGGTGCAACGTATTTTTACTTTGGCCAAATTGGTAGCCCTCGGCGCGCTGATTGTGGGTGGTTTGTATGTGCTTTTTGGTGGGTCCCTCAATGGGGCCAATAATTACTTTTGGTCGAATGTTTCTGACGGTTTAAAGGCATCAAAATACGTTGCAGACACTGAGGGTACGAGTCACTCCATCGAGCCTGTAAGTGGATTATGGAAATCCATTACTGGAATGACTTTGTTGTTGGCTTTTGCCAGTGCCATGGTAGGAAGTCTATTTTCTTCGGATGCATGGCAAGGCATCACATTTATGTCCGCTGAGATCGACAAGCCAAGCAAAACCATACCCAAAGCCTTGTTGTATGGTACATTTATCGTGACAATTGTCTATTGTTTGGCCAATGTTGCCTACATGACATTGTTGCCCTTAAAAGGGTTGAATTGGGCCGATGCGCTGTCAGCCGTGGGGCCAGATGGTTTGGTAGAGAATTTCAATTTAGGTATAGCCCACGCCGATCAAGATCGGGTTGGGGTTGCCGCCGCCTCTGTATTGATGGGTTCAACAACAGATGCATACGCTGGCTTATTGGGCTTGTTGTTCATGGCGGGACTCATTGTGGTTAGTACTTTTGGTTGTAATAACGGGCTCATTTTGGCCGGAAGTCGTCTCTATAAAGCCATGGCCGAGCAAGGGTTGTTTTTCAAAAATGCGGCAAGTGTCAATAAAAAGAATGTCCCTGCCAACGCTTTATGGATGCAAGCATTTTGGGCCAGTATACTGTGTTTGAGTGGCACATACGGTGATTTGTTGAGTTACTGCACATTTGCATCGCTCCTCTTTTACATTATCACAGTAGCAGGCGTCATCATCCTTCGCAATCGGGAACCCGAGGCCGAGCGTCCATATAAAGTATGGGGTTATCCCTATTTGCCCGTGATTTATTTGATATTGGCGGGGTTTGTGGCTGTGGGTATTTTGGTGAGCCAATTCAGCATTGCCATCACGGGTATTGGCATTGTGGCTTTGGGATGGCCTATTTATGCCTTATTCAGGGCCAAAAATCCGGTGTAATTGTGTTGTAGGATAATTAGCTGAGACTTGAAAATGCGATCGCAGTTTCAAAGTCGAAGCGTTTTTTACGCAATTGAGCCTGAGCCGATAATTGGGGAAGTAAATCGCCCAATTGATCCAAATACAAACTTTGGTCTCCATCACTTAAGGCTTCATTGGGTTGATTGTGAACTTCAATGATCAAACCATCGGCTCCTGCCGCGATCGCAGCATTTGAAACGGGAGCAACCAAGTCCCGGAGGCCAGTACCTTGGCTAGGATCCAAAATGATGGGAAGGTGACTCAAATGTTTGATCAGTGGAATGGCGGCAATGTCAATGGTGTTTCTGGTAGCAGTTTCGAAGGTTCTGATACCACGTTCACACAAGATAACACGCTCGTTACCGCTGCTCACAATATATTCTGCGGCCAACAACCATTCTTCAATGGTGCTGCTCATACCGCGTTTCAACAAAACGGGTTTACCACATTTTCCCAAAGCTTTAAGGAGTGGATAGTTTTGCATGTTCCGGGTACCTACCTGCAGGATATCCGCATAATTTACCAACTCATCAATCTTGTCAATGCTCATGATTTCAGAAACAACTGCCAAACCATGTTTGTCCGCAGCTTCACGAAGCAATTGCAGACCCTCTGTTTTTAACCCCTGAAAAGAGTATGGACTTGTCCTCGGTTTATAGGCCCCCCCACGCAAAAACTTGATGTTCTTCTTGGCCAAATACTCGGAAATCGTAAAAATTTGTTCGCGATTTTCGACGGCACAGGGACCTGCTACCATCATTAAATCTTTTCCAATGGTGACACCGTTAACCTCAAAGGTGGTGTCTTCTTGTTTCCATTCGCGACTTACGAGTTGGTATGGCTTGCGGGTTCCCATGATGATGAAACAACGAATTGTTAATTGGGTTTCGTGTAAGTGATGATTAATTTGGTTTTGCTTTGATCTATACCTGTTCTGGCACCAATTACTGGATTGTCTGTGGGTATGGCCAAATACATTCCCAAATTGGTATTCAACGATTTAAAATGTTGATCGTTGAGAATATTCTGTATGTGTCGAGTTACAGTGAATCGATAACATTTTTTTGCTTCATCATACACCCCGCCGAAAGTTGACGGAGACTGAGTGGCATCATCGATTAGGCGATTACGAACACTGAGGGCATTGAGTGGTTGGTAAAGATTCAATCGCGGTGGGGCGAATTGCCTACTGTTGGGCGTAGCGTCTGTATAAAATACAATCTCTGCTTTGTTGATACCCACGTTGCCCTCCGTTGTGAGATTGAGCAAATAGGGGATTTGAATTTTGGTCTTGAGTCCACTCAGCGCTTGGATATAGGTGTTGTTGTAATGTTTGTTTGAGTTATTCAGTTGATCATTAATACTTTGGGGGTAAGGTCCTACTTTTCCTTGGTTCACAATAGATCCCTTTCCTTCAAATCCAAAAATGAACGTGCTGGTATCATTGTAGTACAACAGGATTTTGGCGCGATAAGCCAAAGAAATATTATTGGCCAAATCCAATACAGCGTAACCTCCTTCACCAGGAAGTAATTCATCGTTTTCCGGAATAATGGCAACGCCCTTGAAATGTTTTGCCAAACCATCGTTTGACTGGTAGGCCTCTGCAGGCATCTGCATCAAACTGCGGGCAAATTCAGCACTCAATTTCACCATAAGGCCAGGCTTCAAGCCCATTTTCTCTTTGCGGTATCCAATGGAGTCAAATTTCTGTTGAAACAACAAGCCATAATAGTTGGCACTCAATTGCTTGTTGTAAGCGATGTTTTGATTTTGGTAATAGACTTTTCCGCTGCTAATTGTTTCATCCAAAGGAAAAATCTGCAAACGATGTTTGGTCAGTGGATTGCCGTAAAAATTCAATCCATCCACCATAGGGATATAAAGAATCGCAGAATCAGGTTCTATGTTATTGGGGAAGTTGTTTTCGGGCTCCAAAATGATCATTTTGGCAAACAAACTGGCCTTACTTTTACCCAGAATGGGGTCGTGCATTTCCCCCAACAAACTATAACTAATACCATTGCCAGGAAGGGAATCCTCACGGATGGTATTGGCAAGCAGTGTGAATGTATCCGTTCGGGCTATGTCTAGCTGATTGTTATTGCTTTGACCATCAATGATAATGTTGCCGTCTTGTTTTTTACAAGCCGCCAGTCCCATCAGGACGATCAATACAGCAAGGAGAACCCTGAATTTCAAAATGTGGTTTTAAGAGAGCAAGCGTTCGTATAGAGAACCGTATTGGTTGGCCGCATCTTCATCGCTGTGCCGCATCACGATTTTATCACTCAAATGGGCCTCAACCACGCGGTGTGCCTCTTCGCTATTGGTGACAATGGCATCCGAATGTTTCACGGCTCCGATGTTCATAGCATCAACGCTGGCATCGCCGAAACACTTCATGCAATCATCATCCAAGGAATTGAGACTCGCTTTCCGGGCGAAATCTCCTCCCAAATTGATTTTGTCTTCGTCACAGTATACACTAAAAACAATTTTGGTGTTTTTGAAAACAGGTTCGTCTTTGTACAAAGTTTTCAGGTACATGGGAATCAAACTGGTCATCCAACCTTGGCAGTGGATGATATCCGGCGCCCAACCCAACTTTTTCACCGTTTCCATTACGCCTTTGCAAAAGAAGATGGTGCGTTCGTCGTTGTCATCGAAAAGTTTGCCACTCTCGTCATGAAATAGGGCCTTGCGGTGGAAGTAGTCTTCGTTGTCCAAAAAATACACCTGCATCTTGGTTTGAGGAATTGAAGCTACCTTGATAATCAGTGGATTGTCATTATCATCGATACTGATGTTGATTCCCGACAATCGAACCACTTCATGGAGTCGGTTGCGACGTTCATTGATGACACCAAATCGGGGCACTAGGATTCGGATTTCATTTTCTTGCTCTTGCAGTGCTTGGGGAAGCATGCGAGCTACTGTTGCCAGCGGAGAAGTCTCTAAAAATGGAGACATTTCAGAACTTACAAACAGAACACGTTTTTTGGTTTGGGTCATACAATGAGAAACTATGCTACGAAAAAGTCTACAAAAGTATAATAAAAAAATTGGAAATTGAAACAACAATCGGCGAAGAACCTAGGAAAAATCGTTATTTGCACTCTCTTTTCGGGCCAACATGAAGGTATTTACACTTGCATCGGAACTTCTGAGTATCCACCAAGAAAACCCCCATCGGAAAATCGCCTTCATTCCAACCATGGGCGCATTGCATCAGGGGCATCTGTCATTGGTGGAGGCTGCGCAACAAGATGGTTGTTATACCGTTGTCAGCATTTTTGTAAATCCGCTTCAATTCAATAACCCTGAGGATCTCAAGAAATATCCGCGGACCTTGGATATCGACTTACAACTTTTGGCGACCCAAGGCGTAGATGCGGTTTTCACCCCATCCATTGATGAAATGTACCCAAACCATGTTGTTGATGTTACGGTGGATTTAGGACCATTGGATTCACGGTTTGAGGGAGCATGCCGACCCGGGCATTTTCACGGTGTAATACAAGTTGTATATCGGTTATTTCAATACGTACAGCCGCACGTGGTTTACTTTGGAGAAAAGGATCTGCAACAGTGTCTTGTTATTGAACAGCTTATACAGCAGATTTTTCCGCAAATTGAAATGTGTAGAATTGCCACGAAAAGAGAGTCTTCCGGTTTGGCGCTGAGTTCTCGCAATATGCGATTGTCTCCTAAGGGTTTGCAAACAGCAAGCGCACTCAATCGAAGTTTGTTGGCCATCGTGGATGGGAAAGCGGACTTCTGCGAAGTCATCAAAAGAGAAAAAGTAGAACTGACAAAAATGGGTTTTGAGGTTGAATACCTCGATTGTGTTTCATTGCCTTTTTTGGAGGAATTACCTTGTGAATACTTTCAAGTGAATAGGCAGTCCTCACGATTTCATTGTGCCGTAGTAGTAGCTGCTAGATTGGAGGGAGTAAGACTCATCGATAATCAAGTTTTTTGACTATTCCCTTTGTCTGGAATCGATGGTAATGGTTACAGGTCCATGGTTCACCAGTTCCACATCCATATCGGCTCCAAAGTCACCCGTTGTTACCGATAATTTCCATTGGCTTCTCAACAAATGAATGAATTGTTCGTACAAGGGTAGGGCAATCTCCGGTTTGGCGGAACGGATGAAGGAGGGTCGGTTCCCCTTGGCAGTTTGCGCGAAGAGGGTAAATTGACTGATGGCCAAAATTTCCCCAGACACATCCAAAACCGATAGGTTCATTTTGCCCTCAGTATCTGAGAATATGCGCATCTGCGCGGTTTTTTGAGCGAGCCATTCAGCGTCTTCATGGGTATCCGCTGGCTCAACACCTATCAACACCACAAGACCTTGATGAATAGCGCGAGTTTCATTCCCGTTGATTTGCACCTGGGCATGTTTTACTCGTTGTATCACCAGTCTCATGGTGTTGTTGGTGCGATGTAGTAATTAGTTTTTAATGAATTTCTGCTGAAATACTTGTCCGTTATCCAACAAACGAACCATGTATATTCCATTGCTCCAATCCTTCACGGGAATGGTCAATTTATTTGAAACGGTTTCTGCACGATAGACTACTTTTCCTTGCATGTCAATTACTTCCAATTGACTATTTGCACCGATAGGACCAAACACAGCGACATCAAACTGGTTGCTGCTGGGATTGGGTTGTAGTGCCAATCGGGTGTCGGGACCGTTTAAAGATTGCGTTGCCAATACAGCTGTTCCGTCTTTGTAGGTCTTATTTCTTGCGTCAGTGAAGGGTATACTACCGCCGTTGTCTATCATTCCAGTTTTGTCGATGAACATAGAAACGATATGCAGTTGCATCATATCCCAACTGGGATCCATTTCGAAACTGAAATTGTGAACGAATTTCTGTCCTGCCGTTGCGGAAGTACCAAATGCATTGGGCAAACCTGAGAAGGTGGGCGCAATCAAACGACCTACATGGTCATAAACCATCTGAGAAGCCGGAACGGGGTTGGGCAATTTTTCAAAACCACCCATAACGCCGCTACCGCCACCAGCATAGGCATTGGATTGATTGTATCCAGAGGTTGTTCCTGTTACATCATCCTCAACGATGGCACAAGCGATGCGGAAATCGCCGGAAATATCACTTTGAATGGTTGTTTCCACGCTCACGCTCATGATTTTTGTTGAGGCATCGTATTTGGCTGCAATATCCATCACGCCTTTTGGCGCAACTTGGATGCGCTTGATAAAATCACCACCCATGGCAGAAGGGTCCATTTTTGTTCCGCGATCTACCAAGGCGCTGGGATACCCGCTGATCTTGGGGGCCATGGAAGCATTGTAATAGGGATTCATCATGGGGTCATTGTTGTGTACCGCAATTCCCTGGAAGAAACCTGCATATTTGTCGTGCATGGTTTTCAAGGCCACGGCGCCGCGAGGGCACCACTGGCACCATGTACCTGTGGCTTCTTCACCAATGACCAATTTGCCTTTGGCAGGAACAATTGGGTTGATTGAGATGGTCTTGTTGTCGTCATTGGCATTGTCATCTTTGCTGCCATTGACAGAAACAATTGAACCAACCACATCGGCCAAACCGCCCACGATTGTCAAAGGACCATCAAAATTTGTGCTGTACAAACCATTGGATGCAATGGATAATCCGGTCAATTTCTTATTCAATGTGTTTCCATTGTATTTGATGGAAACTTCTGCTTCGGTGATGGTAGATGTCCCCAAATTTCGGATTTCAAGAGTAGGAACCACACTTGCACCTGCCAAGAAACCCATGACGTTTCCAATGTAGGTAACTGAGGCATTTTTGGTGGTAGGGGTGTAAGCGGTGTAATTGTAACTCACGTCGTCTACATAGTATGAACTACCATTGATGGGGAACAAGTCCATAGAAGCCAGCGATCGGGTAGCATTTTGAAACGCTCCAACCTTCGCGCCATCAATGTAAAGATCCCAAGTATTGGTATTAAGATCGATTTTTAGTTCAAAATCAAACCATTGCCCTTGAGGATAGGTTACGCTTAACAAATTACCGGCTACCGCATTGTTGATATTCAAGGTTTTGTCTTCCATGAAATATACATCAATGGTATAGCCCTTTCCCACAGTAGCTTGTTCCTGAAAGTTGAAATAGGCATTTTTACCTGCATCAACATTCATCGACATTTTCAAAGAAAACTGTCCGTTGGTACGCATGCCACCAAATGGAAGTACCACATCAGACGGACCACCATTGGCCGCTGTTGATTGAAAATAGATGGAATTACTGCCGCTTTTTGCTTTCGCATTGGTGACTTTCACATCGTCGGCACCACCACTGGGACTGCTCCATGTTTCCCAAACGGCACTCTTTGCAGCGAGGTTGTCGCCCACGGCATAAGAGTCAAAATTGTCGCTAAATGTTTGGCTGAATGCA
>JALQWO010000010.1:0-9223 GCA_023258655.1 Bacteroidia bacterium | reverse complement strand
TAATCACAGTATTTTTCAAATATAAGCGAAACCCCAAGGAATCAAACATTGTCCTATTTTTGTTGACGCCCCAAGGTGGCTTCAGATGAATCTATTTTCCATCATCAAAAACATTGTATCTCGCTCATGGCCCCAAATTCGTCGGCCAGAAGTGCTTGTCCTTTTGATTTTTGGATTGATACAATGCATGGGTATCACAGATCCACCGCTGGAAATGGCCCATAGTTGGAGACAGTCATTTACAGCCATGGTTACCCGAAATTATGTTGAGTTGGGGATGGATTGGTTACATCCTCGCATTGACATGGCCGGTGAAAAAACGGGGATTGTGGGAGCGGAATTTCCGCTGTTTAATTTTCTGTCCTTCCTCCCTTCGCATTTTTTCGGATATCAGCACTGGTATGGTCGATGCGTGAATTTGCTGGTAGTTCTGTGGGGTGCCTACAATTTTTTTGGTCTCTTGAAGGAGACACTAACAGCGCGGATCGCCCATTACGCCATGATTGTTTTGCTATGCTCTTCTTGGTTTACATTTTCTCGCAAGATGATGCCGGACACTTTTTCGGTTTCATTGGTTTTGGTGGGGTTGCGCTTTGGATTGGATTATTGGCAAACAGGGCGTTGGGGCGCGTATTTCATGGCGATTGTGGCGGTTGCTTTGGGCGTTTTGAGTAAAATCCCGGCGATGAGTTTGTTGGCCGTGGTTGGTATTATTCCCTTTCTAAAGCATTCCGACAAACGCAAAATCTTCTTCATCTATTTGGGTGTTTTCATGGCTGTTTTACCCGCCCTTTGGTGGTATTTTTTTTGGGTCCCCTATCTCAACCAAACCCATGGATATCACTTGTATTTTCCCAAGGGACTGTTGCAAGGTTTGAAGGAGATTGCTCCTTTATGGCGTTTGTTGTTGGAGAAGTTCTACTTCACGAGCTTTTATTCATTTATTGCCTTGGCGATGGCCATCTTAGGAGTTCTGGCTTTGGTGTTGCGAAAGTCTACCATGGTTTTATTGTCCTTGGGGTTGGTGGCTTTGGTTTTTGGGGTATTTATTCTAAAGACAGGCGCTGTTTTTCCATTGCATACGTATTATTCTGTGCCATTTATTCCGGTCATGGCCATTGCGGCGGGTATCGGATTGGATTTTCTGTCCACCCAAACAGAAAATATCGTCAAAGTAAGGTTTCGCAGAAACGCGATGGGATATTTTTTCTTGTTGGCACTGGTTGTTGAAGCGATTTCGAATCAGATCCACGACCATTTCATCAAACCATCAGAGCGATACAAACTGACATTGGAGACAGAAATTGCCTCGGTCATTCCCATCGAGGCAAAGGTTGTGTTGGTTTCAAGTGCAAGTCCCCAAGAGTTGTTTTTGTTGCATCGCAGAGGTTGGACCATCTATCCGGAGCAATTGCTACATCAACGAGATGCAATCAATTACCGCACTTTGGGTGCCCGTTATGTGGTGATTAATAAGCCCGTGCTGAAAACTTTCGCAGACAGAGATTCTGTTTTATTGGCCTTGCGTGGCTCAACGCGGTTTTATGAATCAAGCCATTATTCGATTTATCGATTGTGAACTGGGTTTATGACATATTTTCTCACTGAAAAATCAATGTCTGTGCAGTTATTCGGTGGTTGTCCCAGATGATTTTGTATACTCCCTTTGGCAAATGTTCAATATTGATGGTTGAAGAGAGATCGTTTTGGGTACCAAAATACAGGGTTTGACCAATGGCATTGACGAGTTGGAAATTACCGAGTTGGGCGTTGTTTTTGGACTGGATAAAAATTTGATTGGTAGCTGGATTGGGGTATATAGTAATATCTTGTTTACCCATTGATGTTATGGTAGTATTTGTATTGCCCGGAATCATCGGATAGAAAAAAGCGGCAATTTCGGTGATGGCATTTTTAAAGTCTTTGCCGGAATTTCCCAATGATGGCCATGTATGTCCGCCTGTTTCTAAGATCATGGAATCGTATTTTACACCTACGGAATCAAGCTTGGGCATCATTTTACCCGTACCACAAAGTGTAACAACCAATGGGTTGTTTAAACCCGGTGCGCAATTATAAGAAACTGTGGCATCGTCCTTGGCATGACCCATCCATACGGGTAAATCCCCTGCAGATATGTAACTGGTTTGGTAGAGTCCACCGGCCATACTATAAAGGGCTTTGATGGGACTGCTGTATCCATTATTACCTGCGTCGCCATTCAGTGTTTTGATGCCGTTTTTGAGGATGTCTTGGAGATTCGCGTCAAGTTCAGATTCGTTCGTAACCCAACCGGTATGGAGGGAGGCCACAGCGCCTGCGGAATAACCACCCAAGAAAAAAGCCGTTGTGTCTACCTTATATTGATTTGTGGTTGATGCATCTTTTACGAAGTAACGCAAAGATGATTTCACATCGGCAATTGACTGCAGTACGGCGTTGAGCTGAATTTTTTTATCGGTGAGAAACAAGAATGCGTTGGCCAATCGATAATTAACCGACACAGCAACATAACCCTTTTTGGCAAAGGCGGTACAAAAATCGATGCAATCTTGGCTGGCTTTGTCGCCAGCATAAAAGGCGCCTCCATGGACGTAAACAATCAAAGGTCGTTTGCTTAGGTTGTCGTTATTGGGTGTATATATGTCCATTTTGTGATAGTCATCATTAAAGACGTCAGAGTATGTAACGGTGGTTTTGGTAACCGCGGAAAAGATGGGATCTAGGTACCGGGTATTCTGAGCCTTTGACGATTGGTTACCCAAAAAAGCAATCAAGAGAATGAGGGATAATTTTTTCACTGGGGCAATATACAAGAAATTGAAATTTTTTTGGGGGTATAGAATGTAAATGGTGTTAGGGAAAATGGAAGGCCTTCAATTAACTTGTTTCACCCAAAATGCAAAAACCATGAAAAACAAAGCATTGATTATCATCGCACTACACTGTATGAGTATTCCTGTAAAGGCTGTTGAAAATGAAAATATCAAAGGGTATGTTTCTGGGGAAACAGCGAATAGAACTACAATGATTCATCATACCGATTTCGCAGGGGAGAAGGCAATTGTCGACATAAAAAGTAATTTGAAAAAGGCATTATTTCGACCCATAAAAAGGAAGATCAGATTTCGGAAATCTGTGCCAAGGTGTCCGCAATTTTAGTGATTAGGGGCCGCGATTTATCGCGGCCCCTAAACTTGATAATTCGTTTTGTCGTTCGGGATTATGGATTGATTGTAAAGTCCAAAAATTCAGTAAGTTTGACATGTGACATATCCCATTAAAAATCTCCATCGAATTTTACTTGTCGCTTTCATGATGTTGGGGGTATCTCTTTTAAATGCACAAACGCAAATCGGTTTGGATATTGATGGGGATAAACAAGGGGATAGGTTTGGAAGTGCAGTAAGTATGCCCAGCGCAACAACTATTGCCATTGGCGCACCCTTGAATCCCGCAAAAGGATTTAGTAATGGCAGTGTGCGTGTATATAACTGGGTAGCCAACGCTTGGATACACAAAGGCATGGATATATATGGGGAGGCAGTTGGAGATGAATTTGGCAGATCTTTGAGCATGCCCGATCCAAATACGCTTGCTGTTGGGGCGCGCTATAATGACGGCAATGGAATAGATGCTGGTCATGTACGGATTTATTCTTGGCGTGGCAATGCATGGGTACAGAAAGGAGATGACATTGAAGGGGATTCGGTGTATGATAGATCGGGTAATGCGTTGTGCATGCCTGATTCAAATACTGTTGCAATAGCAGCAGCCGAAAATGATATTAATGGTACATGGTCTGGCCAAGTGCGTATTTATTATTGGAATGGCAATTCATGGACAAAAAAAGGCAAGGATATTTATGGAGAAACTTCGTGGGATTTATCAGGTTGTAGCATAGACATGCCAGATGCAAACACGATTGCAATAGGCGCGGAACTCAATGACGGTGTTTTTTTTGGCAACAATGATGTAGGACACGTACGAGTTTATGTTTGGAATGGTGTTACATGGTTGCAGAAAGGAGATGACATAGATGGAGAGGCTCAGGGTGATTATTCAGGTTTCTCGGTTAGTATGCCTGATTCAAATACCGTTGCCATTGGGGCACCACGAAATGATGGCAATGGAACAGATGCCGGCCAAGTGCGTATTTATGTTTGGAAAGGAAACAAATGGATTCAAAAAGGACTTGACATCGACGGTGAATCAACAGGAGACAGATCGGGGGAATCAATTAGCATGGTGGATTCAAATACCATTGCGATAGGTGCAGCTAGAAATCGTGGGAATTCAAATTTAAATGGACATGTGCGTGTATATCACTGGGATGGCAACTCTTGGAAGCAACGAGGCATTGACATTGACGGTGAGTCATCCGACGATCGATCTGGTAGTTCGGTGAGTATGCCTGATGCCAATACCGTTGCCATAGGTGCACCTTTTAAAAGGGAGAGTACGGGGCAAGTGAGGGTTTTTGATTTGAATACACTGTCGGTTCAGGAAAAATACCCAATACAGCAGATAGTGCTGTTTCCCAATCCAACCCATGATATTCTTTGTGTGAAAGTGAACTCCCATTGTAACGGGTCTGAATACCATGTTGTGGATAGCAATGGCAAATTGGTGCTAACGGGAACATTCATCACTGAATTCACCAACATTTCACTGGGTGCATTGGCGCAAGGGAACTATTGGTTTTGTGTAGGAGACAAATTTTGTCAAATGTTCAGTGTATTGGGTAAATAATTAATTCATCGATGTTTGGGTTGTTGCTTTCTCCCAGATAGTATTACGATGTATCTTTCGAAACAAAAAAAGTGAAGCAGAAGCTTCACTTTTTCAACAGGCAATTTGCTTTTGTAGCCCCGACGAGAATCGAACTCATATCAAATGTTTAGGAAACATCTATTCTATCCATTGAACTACGGGGCCAAGGGGCCGCAAAATTAACGCAATCAGACCGATTTCTCACGCAGAACACATTTTGAACTCGCCATTGGTTAAATTTGTGCATTCATGGTGAGCAACCCACAATCCTATCCCTTCCAAAAAAATA
The DNA here is from genome assembly GCA_023258655.1 of Bacteroidia bacterium. Taxonomy (GTDB): domain Bacteria; phylum Bacteroidota; class Bacteroidia; order NS11-12g; family UBA955; genus UBA955. The sequence continues at coordinate 4,161 of JALQWO010000010.1, read as the reverse complement.
TCAAAATCCTTGTTTGGGTGTTTGGGCTGTTGTTGGCTTGGCCATTCTTGAGAAGTTTGAGTACCAATAACGATCTGGATATTTTCTTTGGTGCTGCTCAGCGATTGACCCAACTTAAAAATCCTTACACAGAGCCATACAACGCCCAAGGATGGGCGCTTTATTACTATTACAGTCCTCTTTTTGCGAGCTTGCTCGCGCCATTCACATGGTTACCGAAATTCATTGTTTCTGAGGAAATCCCTTTCGGGTTGTTTCTGCTGAAATTCCTTTGGAACACACTCAATCTGTTTTTTGTGTACGAATTGGTGCTGTTCGTGGCCAAAACCTTTCAAACTACACGCGATAAAAAAGGTTTTTACTTTTGGCTGTGCTTTGCTTTGCTCACGTATCGATGGGTGTTTCTCAATTTGCTTTACGGACAAATGACCATCGTGATTGTTTGGGGCGTTGTCAAAGCCTTTGAGGGCAGTATTTCTGGATCGTGGAGAAAGAATTTGGGCTTGGCATTCGGAGTAACCCTGAAGATCTTGCCAGTTTATATGGTGGGACAGTTGTTTTTGATGCGCAAATGGAGCGCCTTCACCACAGCGGTCCTACTCTCTGTGGCCATGGTGGTTGTTCCCTATGTGTATTTGCCTGCGGATTATCACACAGAAATATTACGGAGTTGGTTGAATAACATCAATCCATTTTCCAAAAACCACATCGTAGAATTGGGCGAGGGTGGTTTTATTGATATGGGTGCGTTAATCACAAAATATTTAACCGGGCTCAACATTGAAGGTGAGGCAAGGGTGGATTGGTTCTCCATGGGTGCCACTGGGGTCTTTGCCACAACCCAGTTGTTTCGGTTGCTTGTTTTAACGACTTGTTGGTTTTGGCTGGTGCGCTTCCGAAAATTGGCCATTCCCCAATGGGAGCTTTTGACGATGTCCATGTTCTTGGCCTGTATTCCACTCGCTTTTCCGCACCAAAGAGACTACAGCCTATTCATGGTCTGGCCTTTGCTTGTTTTCGTTCTTAACGATGTGATTTTTCAACCATCATTAGTCAAAAAATGGGTGTTTTGGGGATTGTTTTTGGGCGCCTTGTTGATGGGCGTTGTGGTTTTCTTTGAGGCCCTTCCGTTCGACCTGCGTAGGGATATTAGTGGATACCGTATTCAAGGCATTGGCGGATTAATTTTCCTGATTTTTGCCCAAGGTTATTTTTATCATAAGTTGAAATCGCACACCTCCCTGCCCTCGTAAATTTAAATAATGTTCTTTCCCATTATCTTTGAATCAAATACCAACCGCATGAAAAAACTACTTCTTTCACTATTATTTTCGGCAACATGGATGGCATCGGCACAAATGTGTACGCCAGATACTACCATCAAAGTTCCCGGGTTTTACCCAAGTCAATTGGCCGATGGCGCCGTGGGTGTAGCCTATAACCAAACTGTGATGATTTTGTCATTCAAAGACACGTCAGCCATCGTGGGAGGAAGTAAACAAAAGGTAACCATCGACTCTTTGAAGTTAACCAAAGTAATTGGCTTACCCACGGGTATGGGTTACGTTTGCTATGAGCCTCGTTGCATTTATTTACCCTCTGCGGTGCGATGCATCAAACTGAATGGCACGCCTAACCAAGCAGGTTTGTTTCCATTGAAATTTGCGGTTACGGCCTATGCAAAACTCAATGGCTTTTTCCCAGTAGCCCAGCCCGACACCATCAAGAACTTCAGTATACTGATAACGGGCACGAGCGGGGTTGCTACCCTCCATGAGAACAATCAACTCTCTGTTTTTCCCAATCCTACCAAAGACGTTTTGCATGTAGCACATCAAAGCGGGATTCAACCCCAAATACTTTCTGTAACTGGTGCGGTGATTCCCGTGAATTGGGAAACAAACAACGGTCTTTGGTTGGCCCACACACAGGATTTGGCGAATGGTGTCTACACGGTAACCGTGGCAGGAGTGAATCGTATTTGGATCAAAGAATAATGTCGAATTTTTACGTAGAGATCCCCAAGCAAAAAGCAGAATTACCCGCATTAATTGTATTGGGTGTAGCTTGCTTTGTGGGATGGGCATTTCATTTTGGTATTTGGGGTATGACTGGAGGCTTGCTGTGGTTGGCTGTTTCAATACCATTGGTGTATTGGTTGTATAAGAAAAGAACAGGCACGTACTTCATTCAAGCTGATGAAGTGGGGATATCCTTCCGAATTCATTTTTTCTCTCAATACAAATCCATACCTTGGAAATATCTTCAGCGGATCGATTACCTGTTGTACGAAATCAATTTCATGCTAAAAGAAACTGCACAGGTGGTTTCTTTGGCTACCAGCAGTATGAACGACGAGGATACTGAAGCGCTGAAACAGTACATCTCAGACGCTATCGCCAAGCGTGGGGAGTAATTTTCCTTTACCTTTGCGGGGTATGTCGTTTCAACCAAATTTTGATTTTGTAGAAGAACTTCGCTGGCGCGGTTTGCTACACGATGCGATGCCCGGCACCCATGAATTGCTGAATACCGAGCAAGTAACGGGGTATGTTGGTTTTGATCCTACTGCAGATTCATTGCATATCGGCAATTTGGTTCCCATCATGCAGTTGGTACACTTCCAGCGCGCTGGTCACAAACCTGTTGCCCTCGTTGGTGGTGCCACTGGAATGGTTGGAGATCCAAGTGGAAAGAGCGACGAGCGTAAACTGCTCGACATCGCTACCATCGAACACAACATTGCATGTCAGAAAAAGCAATTGCAGAAGTTCATCGAATTCGGAGATTCAGGCAATCAGGCCAAAATGGTGAACAACTATGATTGGTTCAAGAATTGGTCTTTTCTTGATTTCATTCGCGATGTTGGTAAACATATTACTGTCAGTTATATGATGGGGAAAGACAGTGTACGAAACAGACTCGAGGCGGGTGGAATTTCCTTTACTGAGTTTTCATATCAGTTGGTTCAGGGGTACGATTTTCTGCATTTGTACCGGGAAGAAGGCTGCAAATTACAGATGGGTGGCAGCGATCAATGGGGAAATATCACCACGGGCACCGAGTTGATTCGCAGAATGGCCGGAGGAGAGGGATATGCGCTAACGGCGCCGTTGATTACCAAATCGGATGGTACAAAATTTGGCAAATCCGAAGGAGGCAATGTCTGGTTAGACCCCGCAAAAACATCCCCATACAAATTCTATCAGTTTTGGTTGAACGTGGCTGATGAAGACGCGGTTCGATTCATTAAAATTTATTCACTAAAGGGTAAGGAAGAAATAGAAGCGTTGATTGTCAATCATACGGGACAAGAACATTTGCGGTTATTGCAAAAAGAGCTGGCAGCCGAAATGACCGTTCGCGTGCATTCGGAAGCGGATTTGGCCATGGCCCTAAAAGCCACACAGATATTTTTTGGCAATGGTTCTGCCGAGGATTTGAAAGCGTTGGATGAAGCCACGCTTGCAGCGGCAGCAGAAGGTATGGAGCGCTTTGAGATATCAATCGATTTGTTGAATCAGGGTGTAGCAGTGCTGGATTTGCTTGCCAACTACACACAGATTTTTCCTTCAAAATCAGAGGCAAAAAAAATGTTACAAGCCAACGGTTTTGCCTTTAACAAAGAAAAATACACCGATGTTGAAGGCATCATAAAATCGGAGATGCTTATGCATGGCCGCTACCTCATCGCCCAAAAAGGCAAGAAGCAATATTTCCTCATTGAGGTGAAATAAGGAGGGTTATCGCTTTTGCGATACAATTTTTTCCAAGTATGTGCCGTAACCGCTTTTCTTGAGGGGCTGTGCGATTTCCAACAATTTTTCGGTGGAGATAAAGCCTTGTCTCCACGCAATTTCCTCTATGCAACCAATTTTAAGACCTTGACGATCCTCAATCACTTGTACGTACTGACCAGCTTGCATGAGGGAGTTGAATGTACCCGTATCCAACCAAGCAGTACCCCTTTCGATGATGCGAACTTGTAAGGCTTTTTGCTCCAAATAAATGCGGTTAACATCGGTAATTTCGAGCTCACCACGGGGGGAAGGTTTGAGGTTTTTTGCTATTTCAACTACTTGGTTATCATAGAAATATAGTCCAGGAACTGCATAGTTGCTCTTGGGCTGTGTTGGCTTTTCTTCAATACTGATGGCATTT
>JALQWO010000109.1 GCA_023258655.1 Bacteroidia bacterium | reverse complement strand
TTGGGGGCTTTTTCGGGGTGCGAAAAATCATCCACAGCCACCAATTCACCGTAGCCCAATTGCTGCAGATGCCCCAACAAGGCTGAGCCAATAAATCCTGCCGCTCCGGTAACGATGATCATCACAGCAAACCTACAACGATTTTTTCACGTGTGAAACCCCCAATACACATTCCATTGTGCCGTTGGATTGCCGTATAATTGCAGTACGCATGAGCCAGAAAAAGCAGAATCTCACCGTTTATATCCTCATCGCCATGGTTGTGGGTGCCGTGGTTGGACAGTTGATCCACGCTTACTTTCCCGAAACCATTCAGGTGAAAGATGCCTCGGGCGAAATGAAATCCATCGTGCGATCAGAGTACATTGGACAATACTTCAAAATTTTAACTTCGATATTTCTGCGTTTGGTGCAAATGATCATTGCGCCCTTGGTCATCACCACCCTCATTGTGGGCATCGCCAAAATGGGCAATTTAAAGGCCGTTGGTCGCGTTGGCGGTCGGTCGATGATTTGGTTTTTCAGCGCCTCTTTGGCTTCCTTGCTATTGGGACTCATGCTGGTCAATTTCTTCGCACCCGGAGAGGCCCTTAAACTAAATGTGAGCGGGTTCGACACCAGTGCAGCCAGCGATGTCATTGGCAAAACACAGAGTTTTTCCGTGCAACATTTTGTAGAACATCTTTTCCCCAAAAGTTTGTTCGAAGCCCTCGCCACCAACGAAATCTTGCAAATTGTGGTTTTCTCGATCTTTTTTGGCGTGGCCTTAACCCAGTACGGTGAAAAAGGGGATGGCATTGTAAAGATGCTCGACAACCTCAGTAAAATCATCCTGATTTTGGTGGGCTATGTCATGTGGTTCGCACCCTTGGGCGTGTTTGGGGGCATTACCGCCATCATCGCAACCAAAGGATTAGAAATATTGAAAGTCTACGGATACTACATGGGATCCTTTTACGTGGGCCTTACCCTTTTGTGGATACTGCTGTTGGCCGTAGGTTACTTCATTCTCAAAGGACGTTTAACCACCCTACTGAACCACCTAAAAACCCCATTGATGGTGGCTTTTAGCACGACCTCGAGCGAGGCCGTTTTCCCCAAGCTCACCGAAGAATTGGAGAAGTTCGGGTGTCGCAAAAAAATTGTGAGCTTCATTTTGCCGTTGGGCTACAGTTTCAATTTGGATGGGTCGATGATGTACATGACATTCGCCTCCATTTTTATCGCACAAGCCTACGGGGTACCCTTGGATTTGGGCACCCAGCTCACCATGCTGCTGGTATTGATGCTTACATCGAAAGGCATTGCCGGGGTTCCGCGCGCCTCTTTGGTGGTGGTTGCAGCCACCTGCACCATGTTTGATATTCCGGCCGAAGGCATCGCTTTGATATTACCGATCGACCACTTCTGCGATATGGGACGATCCATGACCAACGTGTTGGGAAATGGTTTGGCCACGGCTGCGATCGACAAATGGGAAAAAGACTGAAATGAGTGACGCTCCAAACACTTGGATGGCAGACCTGCCAAGTAGTTTAACCCAGGAATTGATTTTTGGGGTGAAGGATCAAATTGAAAAAGATTTCGGACTGATGGGCTTCACCTTTTCTGAAGCAACACCCCTGAACCTAGAGGCCCTGCTGCCAGAACTCACGGATTGCATCGCCCAGTTACAACAGCACCACCACGGCACCTGGATGAAAGTGGTTTATCGCGTAGACCTCACAGAAAAACAATACAAATTTGTGCAACGCATGGGGGGCAATACGCCCGAAAACATGGCCAAAGCCGTGGTATTGCGTGAATTCCAAAAGGTTTATACCCGCAAGCACTTCAGTTAGTTTGTTAATTCAGCCATATTTGGCGAAATTTGTATTCTTATGGAATTGAAAGACGTTGTTTCAGTAACGGGTATGCCCGGTTTGCACAAAATTTTAGGTAGAAACAAAAGCGGGTTGATTTTGGAATCCCTGACCGATGGTAAGCGTTTCGGTACCAACCCCAGACAACGCATCAGTGTGTTGAGCGATATCGCGATGTTCACCGAGGACGAAGAAGTAAAACTCGCCGTGGTATTGATGTCGATCAAAGCCCTTGAAGATGCCGGCAAAGCCGTTCCTACTTCTAAATCTGACAACGACGAGGTAAAAGCCTTCATGGCACAAGTCCTTCCCAACTACGACCGCGAGCGCGTATATACTTCAGACATGAAGAAGTTGTTTGTGTGGTATGGCATGTTGAAAGGCACCGATTTGGATTGGAGCAATTTGGACAAGGAAAGTGAAACAGAGGAATCTGTGGATGCTGACGCGCCCAAAGCCACTGAAGCCAAAGCAAAAAAAGTAGCCGCCGCTCCCAAAAACACCGCCATCAAAAAGCCTGCAGCCGGAGCCAAAACCAAAACCACCACGCCCCGCAAAATGGGCAGCTAAGGAGTTATGCCTAACACTTTCCTACCCGATCCTTTCATCGTCAACAGCAAAGACGATGTGTTACCGCTATATCAACAGCTGATTGAGCGCAACATCCAAACCATGGATGATTTTCGCGCCTTTTTGCAAGATGTAAGCGACCTAGAAAGTGCTTTGTCTGAGGACATGGCTTGGCGCTACATCCGGATGACGTGCGATACGCAGAACAAAGACCACGAATCGGCCTACCTTGCCTTCGTTCAGGAAATCCAACCGCATTTGGCCCCATTGGAGGATCAAATCAACAATAAAATCGTGGCCTGTGAATTTGCCTCAGCATGGCGCGCAGAAGATGAAGCCCATGAAATTTACTTGCGCGGATTGGAAGGCGCCGTTGCCTTGTTTCGAGAAGAAAACATCCCTTTGCAAAGCGAATTGGCCACATTGGCCCAAGAGTACAGCGCCATACAAGGGGCGATGTCTATCGAGTGGGAAGGACAAACCATTACCTTGCAACAGGCTGGAAATGTGTTAATGCGCACAGACCGACAGGCCCGCGAAACCGTTTGGCATCTGATGCAAGACCGCAGAGCAGTTGACACGGATAAATTGAACACCTTGTTCAACCAAATGGTGCAATTGCGTCACCAAGTGGCGGTAAACGCCGGGTTTGATAATTTCCGTGATTACATGTTTAAGGCCATGGGTCGGTACGATTACAATGTATCTGCCTGTAAGGATTTTCATCGCAGCGTAGAAACCGCGGTGGTACCCTTGCTGAAAGAACTCATGGTTCGTCGGAAATCACTGATGGGCGTCACAACCCTAAAACCTTGGGATACACAAGTAGACCCGCTGGGCAGAGAGCCGTTGAAACCCTTCCAAGGTGGCGAAGAACTGCTCAAAAAAGGAATTGACTGTTTGGAGCGGGTCGACCCCTTCTTCGGCCAGTGCATCAAAACGATGGAGTCACATTCCCTCTTGGATTTAGACTCTCGGTTGGGCAAGGCCCCCGGTGGATACAATTACCCTTTGGCCAAAACCAACATGCCTTTCATTTTCATGAATGCCAGTGGAAATTTGCGCGATGTTGAAACCTTGGTACACGAGGCTGGACATGCCATTCACAGCTTTCAAATGGCCCCCTTGGGATTGAACGCCTTTAAAAACACGCCCAGCGAAGTGGCCGAATTGGCCAGCATGAGCATGGAATTGTTGACCATGAACACCTGGGATGCTTATTTCCAAGACCCCCATTTATTGCAACGCGCCAAAGCGGAACAATTGGAGGGGATTTTGGGCACACTCCCATGGATTGCCCAAGTGGATGCGTTCCAACATTGGATTTATGAAAACCCCAACCACACGGTGGAGGAAAGAACCGCTGCGTGGATGGATTTGTCGAACCGATTTGGCTCCGGCGAAGTGGATTACACCGGCCTGGGATCGGCATTGGAAAACAGTTGGCATAAGCAGTTACACATTTTTGAGGTACCTTTCTATTACATCGAATATGGATTCGCACAACTCGGCGCCATTGGCGTTTGGCGTAATTATATCCAGCATGGCTCCAAGGCAATCGACGATTACAAAGCATTCTTGAAATTGGGATACACCCAAAGCATCCCAGCGGTATACGAAACGGCGGGTGTGGCTTTCAATTTCTCCGAGGATTATATCCGTGAACTCATGGATTTTGTGAATCAGGAACTACACGCGGTGTACGAATCTTGATCCCCTGCAGAATTTACGTCATATTCTCGTGTCTTTGGTCGATTCATTCGTCAATTGGCGATGAATGGCCTTAAATTCGCATCGCATGAAAAAATTACTCTTCCTTGCGATGAGCGTTGCTGCTTTCAATGTTACCATCGCCCAAAAAATTGATTTGGACCGTGTTTATGTTGCACACCAATATCGCGATTTGCCATCGACTCCTTTGGACAGCACTTGGAGAACTTACAATGTGCGTGTTGAGGTTCCTAGCACCATTTCCGGTGCTATGTCATCATCTTCTATTGAGGATCGCATCAACCTACAGGGTTGGAAAAAGGTTTATGGTGGCGGACATGCCCAAATTACCGTAAACTTCGACGATTTGATGTTTGATGGTCAGAAAATCGAGAATCGCAAAGAAGAAATCAAAAACAAAGAAGGCGTTGTAACTGCCACCAATTACTATTATTGGTCTGTGGTGAAATACAGCATCGGCGGCACCTATTCTGCCAAAGATTGGCAAGAAAATGCGTTGATCAATCGCACCAACATCAATGGAACAAGTTCTACTCAGATGGAATGGAAAAGTCCTGAATTCCGCAGCATGGGCGAAGCCGATCGCTATTTCAGCAACAACCGTGCGGCCATCTCCAACAAATTGGTAAAAGAGCACATGGAGACCATGTTGGCGAACATCAACAACAGCATCAACGATAAATATGGTTTCCCTGTAAGCACCGATCAAGTAAGCTTGTGGACTTCCGATTCCAAGAAACACCCCGAAAACGTGGCGTTTGTTGAGAACATGACCAAAATGAAAGCCAGCATTGCCAAAGTAACAGCCAACGGCATCGATGCGGCTACTCGCGCAGAATTATTGAGCAGCATTGAATACATGACCGGCGTGAAAGGAAAATACATCACTGAAGACAAGGGCGACCGCAAATTGCGTTATGCTTGCTCTTACAACAATGCGGTGTTGTATACCATCTTGGATATGCCCGACAAAGCCATTGAAGAATGCAATGCACTGATTGCCAACGACTACGATGTAAAAGATGGCGAGAAGATGATTGAAAAATTGAACAAGATTAAGGAGTTGATGGCCAAAAACAACAAAGTGAGCCGTCACTACTCTATCGATACAAGCAAGTTCAACACACCCAACTAATCTCAGATATCGACTGGGATTTCAAGCAGAATTTCCCCACAAAAAAGGCCCGTAAAGGGCCTTTTTTGTGGGGTATGAAACGCGCTGTACGACTTTCCTGCTTCCTGCCGACATCCTCGCCGCAAAATAACAACTCAGAAATTAGGTCAATTTTGCTTAATACAATAAGCAATTTTTTATTATTTTTGCATATTGAATTAAGCAATGGAAGGGTTATTTGAAAAATTTCACAAACGCATCGGCGCGGTGACAACAGACTTCACCCGACAGATCATGCAAGAAATTGCCTGGACTGAAGCCCGGCTTATTGGCATCAAAGGTGCCAGAGGCGTTGGAAAGACTACCCTCTTATTACAATACATCAAACTGCAT
>JALQWO010000108.1 GCA_023258655.1 Bacteroidia bacterium | reverse complement strand
TACCTGTTTGCATATTACCCACAGCCTGGGACGGGTGAATGTGGGAGAAATCTGTTTGTTTGTTTTTGCATCGGCGGTGCATCGGAAAGAAGCCATTGATGCCTGTGAAGAGGTAGTAGAACGCATCAAAAAAGAGCTGCCCATCTGGGGCAAAGAAATTTGTCATAATCAAACCCACCAGTGGAAGGAAAATCGCGCATGATCAACATTACCCATAAATCCAACACCCTGAGGAAAGCCATCGCCGAGGCGGTGGTAAAAGTGTCGTCTGCGGATACCTTGTTGGCCGTGAAAAATCGTACCGTTCCAAAGGGCGATGTGTTGGAATTTGCGAGGGTGGCAGGCTTGTTTGCAGTGAAGAAAACGGCGGACATGATACCTGATTGCCATCCCATGCCCATTGAGTTCACAGCCGTGAATTATTCGTTCTCAGAGACTGCCATCCACATTCAGATGGAGGTACATACGGTCTACAAAACCGGTGTTGAAGTGGAGGCCATGCATGGGGTTTCTTTGGTGGCGTTAACGCTGTATGACATGCTAAAACCCATCGACAAAGGCATTGAAATTGCGAACATTCGATTGTTATCGAAGACGGGTGGAAAGTCCGATGCGCAAAAACTGGCGCTGCAAGAAATTTGTGCCCAGCGCAAGGCCCAAGTAGTGGTTTGTAGCGATAGTGTTTTTCAAGGAAATGCGGAAGATAAGGCCGGTCTATTGGTCTGTGAACGGTTAAAAGCAGCGGGGTTGTCAGTAAATACTGTGGCGGTAGTTCCCGATGAAGTTGATGCCATTCAGAGGGTTGCCGTAAAATGGGCCCCCGAAGTGGATGTGTTGTTGTTTGTGGGTGGTACGGGGCTGTCTCATCGCGATGTTACCCCTGAGGCCATTAGGCCTTTGTTGACGCGTGAGATTGAGGGTATCATGGAAGTGGCTCGTGGGTATGGTCAAGATCGTATGCCTTTTGCGATGCTGTCGCGGGGGGTGGCGGGTATGATTGATCAAACATTGGTGATGACGCTGCCTGGTTCGAGCAAAGGAGCGGCTGAAACATTGGATGCGGTATTTCCAGCGGTGATGCATGTATTTGCCGTCAAGGATGGTCAAAAACACGCGTAACTTTTTTTGGAAATGGCTGGGCTACAATCTGTCCGTGCCTCAATAAGGAGAAACGTAGGTAGATTTCTTTTGGTTGGGTTTCTTTTTGAAATCGCCCCGCTTCCATGCTTCTAAAAATTGCATCCAGGCGCTGGGACTGAAATAGTTCTGCGGTGGTGCCTGTTTGTAGTAGTACAGTTGGTTGGCGCGGGATTGTGCCAAAATCTGTTGGCTCATGTTGGGATCGGGGGGACGTAATCGCTGTTCTTCTTTGAGTGCCTCGGCCTCCAAATTTTGACGCGCCCTTTCATAAGCATCATCGGGGATTTCTTTGGTGACGAATTCGTTTTCGAACAAGGTTTTCAGGGGTAGGGCTCGAATGAAAATGGCCGACATCTGAATCGTATCTTGGGTCATGAGTTTGATGATGCTGTATCGATTTCCGGCCAGGGTATCGGGCACCACGTGCCAAGAGGGTTCTTGTTCAACTTGTTGGAATAGGATGGTATCGCCTTTGCGCACCACCACATCGAAATGACCCATGTAATCGGTGAAGCCAATCAAGCCGCGTTTGGGGGTCCTGATGTTAACAAAGGGAATGGGTTTGAGGCTGTCGGAGGTCAAAACTAGGCCTGTAAAAAGAATATAGGGGTTGTTTTGTTTACCAGGTTGGGCATAGAGTGAGTTCAAGCTCCCACAACAGGCCAGCATAAAAATCCACACCCAGCGAAGTCTCATAGGTCAAAGGTAGTTAAATTCCGGAGACCGCGTTACATCGGAACCAGCCAACCCATGAGAAGCATCAATAATACGATGAACGGGGTGGGTACTTTCTTGCTGCAGAGCAATGCCAGTGTGAGGCTGAAAATCCCCATTTGTATCAGTACATGCTGATTGAGCGTGGTGAAAGTTTGCCAAAAATACACATTGATTTGGAGCGCAGCAGTAAGGATAAAGCCCACGGCAGCGGCAAAAATGCCATCCAAGGCGAGGCGAATGGAACGATGTGCTTGCAATCGATCCCACAAAGGGTAAGCGAAAAACACCATCAGTGTACCGGGTAGAAAAACAGCGAACAAACCAATCAAACAGCCCATGAATTGATAGAATACGTTGTATCCATAGGATTTCATCGCCATGGAATTCAGATATACCATGAAATTGAAATTTGGCCCGGGAAGTGCTTGGAGTAATCCCAACCCCGTATTGAATTCTTGGGGAGTTAGCCGCTGCTGATAGATCACATATTGTTCGTGACTCATGGCCGCTAGCGTGTTTCCGCCGCCAAAACTCAAAGCGCCAATGCGGTATGTGTTTTCAAATAACACAAAGGGTTGTGCCAACTGGAAATATTCCGCGTTGTTGTTTAGGATTATACCTACGCCACCCACCACGACGAAAATCACACCAAAGGCGGTTAGGTTGCGCCAGCGAATGGGCTTGGGTTGCTTGATGTCAATGACGGTGAGGTCGTATTGGTTGAATTTTGCGCTCAACAAGCCTGCAAGTATCATCCCCAGAGGGAATAGCAGGGGTGAATTGATCAAAAATCCCAACACGCCAAAAACAATAAAAATGGCATGGTTGAGTGTTGATTTACGAATCCATGGGGCCATTGAAATAACAGAGTAAGCCAAAAAGGCTGCCACCATGGGTTGCATGAACTGCAAGTGGCGGGCACCCAAAAAGTTGGGTGAAAGCGCAATTGCGCTCATGAGGATGGCACCAGGTAAAGCCCAAGCCGCCAAGCTCATCAAAGCCAAAAGAGGACCGCCCATTTTCAGTCCCAACACGGTGATCGTTTGTGTTGTGGAAGGTCCAGGCAGCAAACTGCAAAAGGCATTTACGTCTTTCAGGGTGTCTTGGTCAAAAAAGCGATGTTTGTCGACCAGCCTCCGTTTGAATTGAGGGATGTGCATTTGTGGTCCACCAAAAGCAGTTAATCCCAACCAAAACACTGCACGGAGAAATTTGATATGCCTCGCCTTTGTTATCTTTGTGGAATGCTGTTGAGACATGAAATCGTTCGCTTGGTGAGCAAAGTTGCAAAAAATCTCGCGATTTGTTGGGCGGTGTTCGCCTTTTTTATGATGGGATGTGGTGATTCCACGACAAAAGATACCGACAAACAGGCCATCATGTTACAGTATAGTGATTCACTGTGGCAGGAACACAAGCTGGTGACATCGCTTTTTCGATTCAAGTTGGATGTCATCAAAGAGCGAAAAACAGAGATGAAAGCGGTATTGCAAAAATTGAAATTTGCCTCGGCATCATCACTGGGTGAGGAACAGCAATCGCAAATTGTTAAATACGAGGCCGTATATCGCGTGTATCGAGATATTACCGAAACCTACACCAATACGGTGCTAAGGGCGGAGGAGTTGTTTTACGCCATCAAGGGATTGGAAAAACAGGTCAAAGCAGGGAACTACGGTACAGGCAGCGACGCGGAGAAGTTGTCGCAATTCAAAAAAGAGTTTCAAGGGCTCAAGCAAAAATTGGATACCCTTTTGGTGGATGCAGAATTCATCGACCATCAACTGTCTGCCGTTGAGCCGGCTTATCAGAGCACTGCTTCCGAAGTTGAATCGTTGGTAGAAAACAACGCTTTGTAAAAACGGTCGAAAACAATGTTGATGGCCTCCGGAGTGGGGTGCATCTTGTCTTCCGTATAATATCGCCAATCGTTGAGTTCCTCCCTCACAATTTCATAAGCGGGGAAATAATGCAGGTTGGGTTCGTTATTCGCCAACACTTCTGTCAGGGCCGAGATCAAGGTTGATTTTGAACGCAGGTTCTCTGAAACGCCATCGCGAAGGTGTCTCACGGGGCTCACCGTAAAAACAATGGGCGCTTTTGTATTGATTTGCTGAATGGCTCTCAAAATGCCCAGAATTTGGTTTTGTATGATGGACTGGGTGCTCAGGATTTTTTCAAAGTCCTGCTGTGGCAGTTTGTGACAATTTCCAACAAATGTCCCGCTGGGTTTGTGGTTGTATAACCAAGCCGTTCCCAAAGTGATGGCAATGATACCTGCCTCTTTCAAGGCATGGTGTGCCTGGTGTGCCATGGAATAGAGATCCTCCATGAGTTGCACCTTGTTTGAATGCTGAAACCGATTCGCATGTTGCAAACTATGATAACTGTCTTGGTGAAAGTATATATCGGTGGGTTTGAAGAACGAATCAAAGCTATTTCTATCAATGGATTGGGCGATGAGTTCGCAATTTTTCTGCAGGGCCCAAGGATGGAAAATCACCCCAAATGGGTTGGATGTTGATCGATGTCCTTTGGCTTGGATGCGAACGTGCATTTCCTCTCCAAAGCAAGATCCCATAAAAAAGCACGATGCGCTTTTGGGCAGTTCAAGCGATGGCGGGATGACCACGGCGGTTTTGTCTCTGGGGGACTGGAATTCGCGACTCACAACTGCAAACCAACGGCTTTTTATTGATTTTGACCCAAGGGGGACAGGGATAGTCAATAATTTGGTTGGTTACTCCCTATTTTTGTTGGTATGAGATACCTGTTTCTTGTCCTCGGTATGTGGTTGATGAATCACGGTTTTGCCCAGCTGAGCGGAAATTACACGATTGGTGGTACAGCATCTACTACGAACTATGCTACTTGGTCGGACTTTACCACGGCACTCTCAGGGAGTGGTGTTTCCGGGAATGTTTCGGTGAAGGTGATGTCCGATTTAACGGTGACTGCGGCAGTAGAAATCAAGCAAAATGGTAGTAATCCAACTTCTTCTTCCAAGAAAATCACCATCGATGGTAATGGGAAAAAACTCACAGGTGCATTGACCTACGAGGTGCTTTGGTTGAACGGAATTGATTTTTTGGAAATATCCAATCTTACCATCATCAACAGCAGTACCTCCAGTACCGGAATGTGTGTCCGACTGTCGAATGGCGCCGATGACAATACATTGAATGGCTGCTCAATGGAATTTTCGAATATTGGGAGCACTACCAAATCTCCAGCGGCTTATTTGGCCTTTGCTACATCACAAACCAATGTGTTGACCGTTAGTTCTTCGAACAATGGGGTGCGGAATACGGTGAAGAACTGCGTGATGACCACTTCCGCATCGAACAGTCCGGGCCCGTTGTATGCAGTGGTTGACCAACAGGGTTCGGCCACTTATGCCGGTACAGGCACGGAGAACACCTTGTCTGGAAATACCATCAAGAACTTTTACAGAACGGCGTTTTTGTTGCAATACGTCAATGGTGAGGTTGTGTTAGGGAACGATATTAGCAGGAGTGCAGTGGGCAGTTCAGCCCCTGTGGACACAGTGGTGACCGGTGTTCGAATCACCACCAGTGCTTGTACCAATGCTTCAATCCAAATTAGCAGTAACGTAATCCATGATTTGCCCTATGCCGGTGCAGGGTCGAGCAGTACCACCAATTACATCAGTCGCTTTTGGGGAATTGCTTGTGGTGCCGTATCGGGTAAGTCAACGTACCCGGTGGTGATCGCTTCCAATGTGATGAAACGCATTGCTGCATACAACAACGTATCGGGAATGGAAATCGCCAAAGGACAGTATTTCTTGTTCAAAAAGAATGAGCTAAATCGATT
>JALQWO010000107.1 GCA_023258655.1 Bacteroidia bacterium | reverse complement strand
GTTATCGCCTGCCAAACTCATGACAAAACTATTCACCCCATCAAAATTGGCAGAATCAACGGCACGGATGTGGGCCGATTTCAACACAGCGTGACTGATTTTTACCCCCTCAGCATAGTTGTCGCCCAGCAACGTTTTCAAATCCACCGCCACGGTATATTGGGCGGGGTTGGGCCCTTCATACAGGGGACCTGAAAGGGTGAATTCCACATCTTTCAACGCATAGGTAGTTTTATTGCCGCCGCCACCGCAAGCCGTCATCAGGGTCAAAGCCAAGGCGGCCGTGAATTGGAGTAGTTTTTTCATCCCGGCAAACTAAGAATCTCTACCCCCAATGGCTAAAGAAATTGATAATTTCCATGACTACACATTCAAAAAGCACGCAAACATTCCACACAAAGGGTAAACCATCCATCCCCTGCGTTGTTGCTTTGGGTATATGTCGAAAAGAGCCATCGTCGTTGGAGCCGGAATCGCAGGCATCGCCACATCCATTCGACTGGCGAAACAGGGATTTTCGGTGGAGGTCTTTGAGGCTAGCATGCACCCCGGCGGAAAAATGAGTTCCTTCGTCGATGCGGGGTATCGGTTCGATGGAGGTCCGTCTTTGTTTACCCTGCCTCAACTGGTGGATGAGTTATTTACCCTGTGTAACGAAGACCCAAAAGCCCATTTCAACTACCAGCAACTCGATACCATCTGCCACTACTTTTATGAAGATGGCACCCGCTTTCAGGCCCACAAATCTTGGAGCGATTTTTCCGCATCCTTGGAAGGCATCGCCACTGAATCTGAGCGATTGGCCCTGAAAAAACAACTCAACAAAGCCGCCTTTCGCTACAACACCACCGCGCCGTTGTTCATCGAACAGAGCCTGCACAAAATTAAAAACTACGTCAATTTCAAGACCCTCAAAGGATTGTTTTACGCGCCCAAACTGAATTTGTTTCAGTCCATGCACCGCGAAAACAGTACCGTTGTGGGCAACAAATATTTGGTGCAATACCTCAACCGGTTTGCTACCTATAACGGGAGCGACCCCTACCGTGCGCCGGCTTTGCTCAACATGATTCCTCATTTGGAACAGCAACTCGGTTCCTACTACCCCCAAGGAGGGATGGTGAGCATCCCGCAATCCTTGTATCAGTTGGCCTTGAGGCAGGGGGTTGTTTTTCACTTCAACCACAACGTGCAAGAAATCATCGCCCCGAAAAAACGGGCGGAAGGAATTCGGGTGCTCAACAAAACCGAGCAACAAACCCGAACCGTGCACGCCGATGTGGTGATCAGCAACGCCGATGTTTATGCCACTTACAACCGGCTGTTGGCGGGACATAAGGCGCCCCAACGGATATTAAAACAAGAGCGCTCCTCATCGGCTTTGGTCTTTTACTGGGGCATAGCTGCGGAATTTCCCGAGCTGCATCTGCACAACATTTTGTTTTCAAACGATTACGGTCGCGAGTTCAAGGCTTTGTTTGCCGGTGGCGCCCCGGATGAAGACCCCACCATTTATATCAACATCACCGCCAAGTGCGATGCGGGGGATGCGCCGCCGGGCTGCGAGAACTGGTTTGTGATGATCAATGTACCGAGTCATGTAGGACAAGATTGGTTGGCCATTACGGCGGCGGCGCGGAAACACATTTTGGCCAAATTACAGCGGGTGCTGGGACGCAATATTGAACCTTTGATTGCTTGCGAAACAATTTTGGATCCGGTGATGATTGAGGAGCGGACTTCCTCGCATGGAGGCTCTTTGTATGGCACGGCTAGCAACAATGTGTTTTCCGCTTTTTTGAGACACAAGAACTTTTCTAGCGACATCAAAGGGTTGTATTTCTGCGGTGGCAGCGTGCATCCCGGTGGTGGAATTCCATTGTGTTTGAACAGTGCCAAAATTGTGGCGCAATTGGTATCGGAGGAATAATCGGAGTATACGAAGTAGAAATCAGAGTAACTTCGATGAGCGAATTAAAATCGGGAAAGATGCATTTACTGTACGACGACCAATGTCAATTTTGCTGCGCGATTGCCCGCTGGGCAAAGGCCCAGAATGCCGAGATAGAGATTTGGTCCATCCGAAGCACTGATTCCAAAGAATTGCTTAAAACCCACGGCATCCATTTCATTGATTTACAGACGGTCTATTTTGTGGAAGGCGCGGTTCACGTGCGTTCCCGCGCCGCATTTCAATTGCTCCGCCACACCCGGCGCCCCTGGCGCTGGCTCGCCCTCTTCCGCTTCCTTCCCCTATCCCTCACCGACTACTGCTACAACTTCATCGCCAAGAATCGACATATGATTAGGTGGTGATTTTGGGCCTTGTAAGTATACGTCTAAAATTCAAACTGGGTTAGACTCGACTTTTTAAATTTCGACCCTTACCGTAAATCCACCAACCGAAACGCTCGTTTCGTCTGTTCCATCTCGCTATGACTGATTCCAAATTTCTTCGCAACAGTGCGCCAATGAGAAATTTCTTGACGCATTTCCTTTAGGATACTTTCTGCTCTGTAACTTTTCAATTGATACAGATATGCGGTTTCTAATGCTAAAGAGATGTCCAAATCATTGCTGTTTTCAGAAATATTCAAAGTTAAACCATTACCCAACTCGTTTGGATTCATATCATAAGCTGGAGATAAACGCCACCCAGTATCAGTGAGTATAAACCCATGGTTACGCAAATGATCGTCGGTGTTCGACACCAAAATATTAAACACCATTCGTCGCCATAACTGCTCCAAATCTTCTTTCGCTTCCGGACAATTTTGCATGATAAAACCAACCAAATCGAGGTATCCAACACCTTCTACATGATCAGCGCCATCTTGTAGACCCAATAAAGTCATAGCCGATGCAAAATGAATTCGCCGCTGATCATTTGTTCGATCGAATCGTTTGGATAAAAATGTATGATGCTTGCCCGAAAATTTTTGCAAGCGCGCCTCCGAAACATGAATACCACAGGATTTGGCTAACTCATGCAATACCATTTCCCAAGCACCCGCATTTTTATCATCTCTTGAACTAGGGAATTTTGCAATCCACAAATGTCCTTTATCATCTATCACACTGGCTTTGGGTCTTGCACCGCCCAAGGAAGATCCTGGATCAATCAACACATTCAACCAATGCGAATACTCGGGGTCATTCATGGCATCATCACGTTCAAGCTGCAAACTAGCATACTCCAATTCCCGAAGTAAGGTCCATGGTGGCGTTGCCATTTTCTTCTGATCATTCATGAAAGGCCCATCTTCACTCAATTTAAATCGCACCCCACCCATTCGATGACCATCAAAAACGCCCAATAAATAATCACTTTCAAAAAGCGTTCTTTCGTCTCGACCTTCTTCCTTTGCTTGCCATGCTTCTCTTCTTCGCATTAATAATCTTCCCCAACGATCAGGTGCAGAATCCAAGAAAACCCCAAAATTATTTTTCCCTTCAGGCAAATATTGTTTCCCCTTGTAAAACCCCAAATGTGGATCCAAGAATAAAATCGGGTTTTGTTTATTTACCCACGTCTCAGTGTATTCAAAAAAAAACACTTCCTTTCCACGAATGCGTTGTGAAGTCAAAAAACCCATCAATTGAGCTTCTTCTAAGAACTCCCAATCTGCATAAACCCATATTTTCGTCTGGTTTTGCTTCATGACATTTTCGATTGTTTGGGCGCTCGTTTATTCGTTACAATCCCAGCATCTTGCAATTTTCTTCCCAAAGGATCAGCGGCCGCAACTTGGGTGAAATCTTTTTCTAACCCCAACACAAAAAGCACCTGCAAATAACTACCAATGGCAACTGTGGGACTGCCCTGTTCGATGTTATAAATGGTTTTTCTGCCAAGCCCTGTGCGCTCCGCAATTTGATCTGCGCTCAATTGTCGGCGCAACCGAGCCAATTGAATGTGCTCACCCAAATCTTTTAAAATCTTCAAGTTTTTAGGCAATATGGCCGGTGCTGTTTTCATACAACTTGTCTTATAAAGGACAAATATACACCTTTTTGTCCGTTTTATGACAAGTTATTATTGTTTATTTGCCAATGCAAAACTTCGAAAAGATGGATCCAAGGATCTCTTCAACGCCGATCTCACCGGTAATTCCCGATAACGCACGAATGCCTTCGCGCAAATGGAAGGCCAGCAAATCGCCCGATAAACCCGAAGCCATCCCGTCCAATACCTGCTGCATCTCCCTGGCGCAATGATCCAAGGATTCGGCGTGACGTACATTCGTCACCACGGTTTGATCGCCCACGTCCGACAATCCACCCAGAAAACGGGCCTCCAAAGCCAACCGCAACGCCTGCACCGAAACCTTATCCCTGGCCGAAACAAACCAAGGCTCCTCCAATCCCAAACCTGCTACCATATCCAACCAAGGCTGCCGGTCTGCATTCCCAGCCAAATCCACCTTGTTGCACACCACCCACACCCGCGAAGTCTTTTCCTTCAGCATCCTCAAATCCTGCTCGGCCTGCGTCAGTGAACAACTGCCCATATCCAACAAATACATCGTGGCGCCCGCCTTTTCCACGTGTGAAAACGTGCGGGCGATCCCTTCCTGCTCTATTACATCCGTGGCTTCCCTGATCCCCGCGGTGTCGATCAAACGCAACATAAAGCCCTCAAAATTCAACTGCGCCTCAATGGCATCCCGCGTGGTCCCCGCAATATCACTCACAATCGCGCGGTCTTCATTCAACAACGCATTGAACAACGTACTCTTCCCCGCATTCGGTCTGCCCGCCAATACCAACGCCAACCCCTTCTTGATCACATTTCCCAAAGCAAACGAATCCCGCAAGGTCAACACCTCCAACTGAATTCGTTCCACCAACAACTTCAACTCGCTGCGCTCCGCAAACTCCACATCCTCCTCCGCGAAATCCAATTCCAACTCCACCAAACTGGTAAAGTGCAACAACCGATCCCTCAGGGTGGCGATGTCCTTCGAAAAGCCGCCTTTTAGCTGTTTTAAGGCCAAATCATGCGCCATGCGATGCTCGGAGGCGATGAGGTCGGCAACGGCCTCAGCTTGCGCCAAATCGAGTTTTCCATTCAAAAATGCCCGCTGGGTGAATTCCCCCGGGTCGGCCAATCTCGCCCCACGATCCATGTAGGCCCTCAACACCCGCGACACGATATACTCGCTGCCGTGCACAGAAATCTCAACCGTGTCCTCGCCCGTGTAACTCCGCTTGCCCTGAAATAAGGTAATCAACGCTTCATCCATCACCCCGTCCGCATCATACATCGTCCTTAGGTGTGCCGTGTGCGACGGTTGATCTCCCACCGGTTTCTTCAGCAAGGCATCAGTCATTGACCAAGCCCCAGCGCCCGATACACGAATAACCGCAATGGCGCCCACCCCGGCCGCTGTGGCCCGGGCTACTATCGTATCTTTTGGTGACTGCGATTTCATCGTTGCGTTGTTTTACTGCCCGCAAAAATAAAGAAAGCCCCGCAGGTTCTGCGGGGCTTTCTTGTGAAGTTCAATTTAGATTAAGGCTCTTTGCGAATTACGTTCACAGAACCATTCACCTTGTTCACATCAGGCTTACCCTTGAATTGGTAAGTCAACTGATAGAAGTAGGTTCCGGATGGTACTTCTGGACCGTCGTTGTTCACACGACCATTCCACTGAACCTGAGGATCCTTGCTGATGAATACGCGCTCACCGTAACGGTT
>JALQWO010000106.1 GCA_023258655.1 Bacteroidia bacterium | reverse complement strand
ACCACCGGTTTTTTGCTCTTGCGCAAGATGTGTGCGAAGTCTTCGTCGAGCGGATTCACATCGGTTTGCACGTCCACCACAAAAATGAGCACGGCAGCCTCTTCGATGGCGATATGTACTTGGTCGCGGATGGCGGCTTCAAAGGTATCTGAGCTTTCGGGTACAAATCCACCGGTATCTATGACGGTAAAGTCGATGCCATTCCAGTCGGAAAAGCCATAGTGCCTATCCCGGGTAACACCGCTGTAATCGTCTACAATGGCTTTGAATTCGCCGGTTAATCGGTTAAAAAGGGTGCTTTTGCCAACGTTGGGTCTGCCTACAATGGCTACAATTCTGCTCATGGACCCGCAAAGATACAACCACGGGCTGTGGATTGTATATTTGTAATATGCTTATTTCTATGATTGCCGCCGTGGGAGAGAACCGAGAATTGGGGGCTGGCAACGAATTGCTATGGCATTTGCCGGATGATTTTTCATGGTTTATTAGGCATACCAAAGGCAAGCCCGTGGTGATGGGACGAAAGACCATGGAGAGTTTGGGTAAGCCGTTAAAAGGTAGAACAAACATCGTATTGACCTCTCGCGATGAAGTTTTGCCGGGCTTTCAACGATCAGAAAACTGGGAACAGGCGTTATTGCAAGCTACTGAAGCCATCCATCTCAATCGCCAAGCGCAATTGATTTCAGATGATCCAATGGCGGTAGCAGTCCCTGATGAAATCATGATCATTGGTGGCGGGGAAATTTATCGGCAAGCGTTGTCTTTTGCCAACAGATTGTACATCACGCAGGTCAAGGCCATATTTCCGCAAGCAGATACCCACTTCCCGGAATGGACCGACGCCCAATGGACGGAGGATTTTCGTGAAATGCATGAGAAAGATGAGCGACATGCATATGCTTT
Source organism: Bacteroidia bacterium (assembly GCA_023258655.1). Classification (GTDB taxonomy): domain Bacteria; phylum Bacteroidota; class Bacteroidia; order NS11-12g; family UBA955; genus UBA955. The sequence goes on along the minus strand of JALQWO010000106.1, from coordinate 4,867 downwards.
TGATTTTTTGATTCTCAACAGACATGCGAACGACTAAGTTCGCCATATTGCTTTTATTCTTTTTGATATTTGTGCCCCTTCAATCGCAAATCAAGGCGATTGTGGTTGATGGGAACTTGATCACGAGGGAATCTGTGATCCACCGTGAATTTGGTTTTACACCCGGGGAAGTTCTTTCGTCCAATGATTCGATGATGGGTGTTTGGAAAATGCGTTTGGAATCGACCAAGTTATTCAACTGGGTGAACTTGGAGCAAAATGCATCTGGCGACACGATCAGGGTAAATGTTGTTGAACGTTGGTATGTTTGGGTGCAGCCCGAGGGAGATTTTTTGGATAGAAATTTCAATTCTTGGTGGCAGAATCGGGATGTCCATCGTTTGAGTATCGGCGGAACTGTCTTTTTAAACAACCTCTTGGGTCAGCAAGAAGGAATCTATATTCGAAGGGTCAAGGGGTTTATGGCGGCAGATGGATTGGGTTTTCAACGCCCATTTCAAAAGTTTAGCCATTGCAACGCGTGGAAGTTTCAGATCGATAATAACCGCTCTCGAAGGGCTTGGGTAAATAGCGATGGAAATAGGGTTGTAATTCGGGAGCACTGGGGGATTCGACAGATGGAACAGCTCGTTTATTTGGCGGAATACAAGAGGCGTTTTCAGTATAAATGGCAAGGAATCGTGCGCTTCAAATATCTAAGGGAATATGCATCGCAGGACATCGAAACCATCAATCCCCACTACTTCATTGCTTCGCTGGGCACAGTGACGGGTAAATATGATTATTGGAAACAGCACACTCAAGCACTTTATCTCGGGTGGTCTCGTGATACGAGAAATCAAACCAATTATCCCACCCAAGGGTCTGAGTGGAAAGGCGGTATCGCTGGCGGAAGACAGAAGTGTGGAAGTGTTGTAGCACCGTATGCAGAGGTTGAAACGAAATACCGTGGATTTTACAAATTGGGGACAAATACGTCTATGGCATTGATGACTCAGGTTCGGTATCGGTTTGGAACGTTGGGGTACAACTTGCAGCGGCAGATGGGTTATGGGATGGAGTATGTGAGGGGCTTTGAATCCTATGTATTTGACGGAGCGGGATTGATACTGGGAAAAATGGCTTGGCGTTACCAATTGTTGGGTGATAAGCGCTACTTGTTGTTGCGTTTTTTGCCAACGGCTTACGAAAAAGTACCAATTCAAGGATGGTTCAATATCTTTGCAGACGTGGGACGCACGCTGTCGCCATATCAACTCAATCAAAACCCCATGAGCAAACAAATGTTGAAGTCTGTGGGTTTGGGCTTTGACCTGCTGTGTTATTATGATGCGCTGGCCCGTTTTGATTATAGTTACAATCCAAACCTGCGCAAGATGGTTTTCAATCTCACATTCTTTCACGCCATATAAACATGAAAATTGCCGTCTATGCCAAATCTGTTCGCGATCCAAAGCACCAATCGGGCTTTGGGGAATTGTTGATGGCCTTGGCCTCAAGGGGCCACGAAATTTGGTTGCCGCCATCGTTGGAGGACCATGTGCATATGAATATTGAGCGCGGTATGCAAGTGAGGGTGTTCGATCACTTTGTGAAAGGTGAATCAATGGCGGATGTATTGATTTGCGTGGGTGGCGATGGTACAATACTGGATACGCTGAGCATTGTGAGAGATACGGGGGTTCCTATTTTGGCGTTAAATACAGGACGTTTGGGCTTTTTGGCCGATGTGCAACTGGAGAATTTAAAAAGTGCACTGGATGATATAGAGAAAGGGAATTACAGCATAGAGCAACGCAGTTTGTTGCAGTTGGATTCGTCTCACCCTCTGTTCGACTACAATTTTGCCTTGAATGATTTTGTGATTCACAAAAAGGAAACTTCGAGCATGATAGTGGTACATACCTATTTGAACGGAGAATTTTTGAATAGTTATTGGAGCGATGGATTGATTATTTCTACGCCCACAGGTAGTACAGGATACTCGTTGAGTTGTGGTGGACCAATCATCTTCCCCAAGAGCGACAGTTTTGTCATTACCCCTATCGCCCCGCACAACTTGAACGTAAGGCCGGTGGTTGTGAGTGATGATGTGGTAATCAGTTTTGAAATTGAGGGTAGGGCCAGCAGCTATTTGGCGAGTATGGACGCCCGAAGTCAGAGCATCAGTGGCGAGGTAAATATGGCCATCCGGAAAGCCGACCACAAACTCAATTTGATGCGATTGTCGAATATTCATTTCTTGGACACCCTGCGGAGCAAATTGCATTGGGGGTTTGACCGTAGGAATTGATTGTAGGGATGGAGGTATGCGGTTGATGAGAGGATTGATTTGTTTTTGTTTGGGATTGTTGGCCAGTTTGGTTTCAGCGCAAGTACCGAAAATTGGCACAGATACTACATTAGACGTGGGCACATGGAATGTGGAATGGTTTGGCGACAGTTTGAATGGCCCAACCAATGAAGTTACCCAACTGAAAAATGCCACGGAAGTCATCAACAACATGGATTTGGATGTGATGGGTTTGTGTGAAATTTCTAATCCAGGCTATTGGGCGAAGTTGCAAGCGAATCTGCCTCAATATGGTGCGGTAATCACCAACTATTCGCAAACACAGAAGACCGCATTGTTATACAAAAAATCGATGTTTCGGTTGTTGTACAGTAAGTCCATTTTGTTGGCGTTTGACTATGAATTTGCCAGTGGCCGATTTCCGTTGGAAGTAGCACTCGAATCACAATGGGGCAGTAAAAAAGACACCCTGTATTTTTGGGTGATTCATTTAAAAGCGAATACGGGGAGTACATCGGAGAAAATCGCTTCCTATGATCGCCGGGCAAAAGCGGCGGAGGAGTTGAAGAATTATCTGGATCCCAAAAAGCGTTGGAAAGGAGTGGTGCTGGGCGACTGGAACGATGATTTGGATGTGTCCATTGTGAGCGGAAAAGTGAGTCCATTTTTGGCTTGGCGAAGCGACACCAACTATGTTTTTCCATCCTATCGATTGAGTTTGGCGAAGCAAAAAAGTACGGCGAGTTATTCGGAGATGATTGATCACATTTGTGTGACTGCCTCACTGAAGGACAATTTCTTGGCCAATCAAAGTGGCGTGATGGTGGGTGATAGCTATATCGCGAGTTATCGTTTGAATACCTCTGACCATTATCCGGTTTGGGCGCGGTTCTCGTTGGATCTCAAAGCGTGGGTTGGAATAGATCAGTTGGATGGCAATCAGATTACAACGATGGCAGCACCGGTATGGACAGAGTTGTATGATTTGCAGGGACGTCTTTTGATGGAGGGTTCTGCGGAGAACTTTCGGATTTTGCAGACGGGCTTGTTTGTTGTGCAATACAGATATGCCAATGGTTATCGAAAAAGTGTGAAAGTGCTTGTGCGATAGTGGGGTTGAAGTGTTAATTTTACACTTTATACCATGCAAAAGTTGTTTGTTACTGTCGGAATCAGTTGCCTTTTTGCGCTGACGGCGAATGCGCAAAAAGGCAACAAAGCCAAAACCCCCAAAATAAAATCAAAGGGCTCTGAGCAGCAAGAGCAAATCTCAACGAGCAAAGGCAAGGATAAATCGGTAGAAAAACGCATGGTGGTGCCACAGGCGAAGAAATCACCGGTGGATATTCATGACCCATCATTGGGGTTAAACAATATGGTCACGCTGCAGCCCGGAAAAACCTGGGTGTGGCTGGGCGATTATTTTCCTTATGTATCGGCGATCGACAGTATCACGGTGCCCCAGAATTTCCCGGGTGCGGGCGTATCCAATCTGCGGTTTTCTTGGAACCGCGGAGTTTTGGATTCCCTTTCCGGCAAGGGGTCTGTTTGTGACTCCATGCAATTGTGGTGGGAGGGTGACAACAACGGTAAGGAATCGGCGTTGCAGTACTTTCAAATTTGGAGTGCGGGCCATAGTACCACGGTGCCGGTGCGCAAATCGGAGAAGGTGTTGCGTGAATTTCGTTGGAAAACGAAGCAATATGCCTATGCGAGTGTGAAAGTCAAAGGCACATTCAACGCTTGGAATGCAAACAATTTATCGCTGCGCTGGGAGGAGGACCCTTCGGATAAAACGCAGGGCACTTGGGTGGGCAGCACATGGGTAGGACCGGGCAGCCATCAATATGTATTTGTGGTATCGTATGCCGGGAAATGGAATTTGGAGACCAAGGAAATCCGCGATCCCAACAACAAAGATTCTGTGGGCAATGGCATGGGTGGATTCAATTCTACCTTCATGGTGTCTACGGCTGATTTGCAGTTGCGTACTTCTCATACTTCGCCCCAACCGGGTGATTATTGGAATGCGGAAATTCCCACGGAGATTTTTGTGAGCACCAAAAACATGATGGGCCTGGGCAAAGGGGAATACAATGCGGTGTTGGCGATGTGGCAGAACCAGCAGTTGGAAGTGGATGGGGGCGAGTATGATCCCATGACGGGCGAAAGCATCATCAAGATTGTGGTGCCCAAGGCGGCTTGGCAAGCACATCGAAGTTATATCCGCGTTTGGATTGGCAGTTATGAAGGGGTGAGCAATGAGGTGTTGGTGCCATTGGCGTCGGGACGTGTGATTTACGACATGGGTAAATTCGGCGATCGCAAGGATCCCCGCACGATGGTGATGTACAACCCTATGATTGATCGTTTTGTGGATGGAAAGAAGGAGAACAACAGGCCTTTAAACCGACCTGATGTAGACCCAAAGGTGGATTTCTACGGCGGCGATGTGGTGGGAATCACAAAAAAGATAGAGGAAGGATTTTTTACGGAGTTGGGTGTAAACAGTTTGTGGATCTCACCGGTGGTGCGGAATCCTGAGGGTCCTTACGGACAGTGGACAAAAACCCC
>JALQWO010000105.1:5511-5787 GCA_023258655.1 Bacteroidia bacterium | reverse complement strand
CAGGATGCCGAAGTAACGCGTTTGGCACCGGGTCTGCTGAACATTTTGAGCTGGAGTATTTTGCCTCTGTTGATCAATGTCGTTACTCGGCAGTTTACAGATGGACTCGGATACACCAAGATAGCCATGCTCATCACTCTGGGGGGATTGGGGCTCAATGTGTTGCTTTGTTGGATGTTCATTTATGGACATTGGGGCTTTGAACCCATGGGTTTGGAGGGTGCGGGATATGCTACCTTGGTTGCTCGAATAGCCATGGCATTGGTGGGATTGTGG
>JALQWO010000105.1:0-5501 GCA_023258655.1 Bacteroidia bacterium | reverse complement strand
GTGGTATGTTCGATACTCTGCCTTCATGCGAAAGTATGTGCCAACGGTCATGCCCAAATGGGATAAAATCAAAGAAGAGTTGCCGAATATTTGGAAGTTGGGGTTGCCGGTAGCGCTACAGACTTTTGCGGAATGGGCTTGTTTTGGGCTGTCAGGCGTGATGGTGGGTTGGTATGGTTCCACGCAATTGGCTGCGCATGCTGTGGCGCTGAACGTAGCTTCGGTTACATACATGGTCGTTAGCGGTATCGCGATGGCGGGTGCCATCATCGTCGGAAATTACTACGGAGAAAAGAATCGTCAACAAATTAGACACGCTGCCCATGCGGTATTTCTGATCATCGGTGTTTTTGAAATTGTTAACGCCTTGGTCTTTATTTTTGGAAATCAAGCCATTGCTTCTCTGTACGACGTTAAGCAGGATGTTATGCCAACGATTCTGCCCCTGTTTATTTTGGCGGCAGTCTTTCAGTTGGCCGATGGGATTCAAGCCGGTGCAATGAATATGTTGCGTGGCATCAAGGATGTAAATTGGTCTTCCGGGTTGAGCATCCTCTCGTATTGGGTGATTTCCCTGCCCTTGAGTTATGCTTTGGGCGTTTGGCAGAATTGGGAAGTGTATGGTATTTGGATTGGTTTTACAGTGGGATTGTTTGTAGCCGCCGGGTTGGGGGTTTGGCGATTCTATTCGCACCTACGTGTACTTACTTTTGAAGAAGAATCTTCCATTTCATGAAACAGATAAAACAGATTTTTTTTGTGGTATTGCTGGGATGTGTTACATCGGTATCGGCCCAGGTGACAGAGAAAAAATGGGGCAATGTGATTACGTTGTCTGCTACCCCGGCCTGGTCTACGGGTTGGATTACGTCCTACCAGCCTGATGTCCGTGGAGGGTATTCCGATGAGCAACTTCGGGATTCATTTTCGGCCTCAGACCGCAAGTTGACAACCGTAAATTTCAATTTGGGATATTCCCGAAAAATCAATGGATTTACCCATTTTGTGGTGGGATTGAGTGTGGTGAATACCGGTTTTACGCGTGTAAAAGAGGGCAATATGTTCAAGTATGTGATTCATCCTGATGTGGGCATATATCCCAATTTGGTGCAAGCCGGACTGATGGAAGTGCATTATGAGTTTCGGTCGCAGTATGCAGGCGCCTTGTTTGCCATAGAAAAGAGAATGGATGGCGCTCGTTTTCAAATGCAGTCTGCGAGTATGTGGTATCAAGTGGGTGTCATGCCTGCTTTTTTGATGAAACAGAACTTGCAGATTCACACTGTTGGCTTTACAATGCCCCAAGGGAATGATTTCACTGTGACCGATTATGTGGCCAATACGGTAGATACTGGGGTTGTACTTACCAAGTCACAATCGGTGTCGGCCAATGCCTTTGTTACTGCCGCATTGCGTTTGGAATATAACTTGGACCCCAAGTTGCACATTTTTGCTTCACCACGGGTGATGTTGCCGCTGTTGCCGAGCAATAAAGGAGTGCAAACATACTGGTCTCCCCAATTGGGTTGCGAGGTGGGTTTGCGGTTGCCTTTGGATTAATTTGGATCGCTGTGCGATCACTTATGGACGAATTTGAATGATTCTAGGAGAACATTTTGTTGATTCTCCACAATTCCCCGAAGTGCATTTTTTTGTGCAATGGTTTTTCCATCATTGATGCCAAATTGGGCAAAATCATAATCGCCAAACATGGCATTGAGGTTGGCACGGCATCGCAATGAATCGCCCACATGCACGGAAAGTCCTGCGCCGAAATAGGGTTGACAAATCAAGGAGTCAGAGGAAATTTTTATTTGAAAGGGCTTCCAACCATTGGCTGATTCGTATTTGCCAAAATACCATTGAAATGTATAACCCTGTTGGATGTTGTTTTCCATGGGGGAGTTGCCAAATTTCAGTGGGTTCGCCCAGAACAAATCGTTGTTGTTTCGGTGATTCACCAATGATTGTACTCCCAAGGTTGCATGAACTTGCTGCAACAGGATGGGTTGAACGCCACCCGCAACCGACATGCTGAGGTCCATTCGTGTTTTTTGTGGCCAGCGAATAAAATAAACACTGGGTGCAACGGTGTCGAGAAGAGGGCCTGATCCAGTGATTCCGCCACTGTTGAATACATTCACCGGGTGGGATTCATTGCGATAGTTGACTTGAAGGTTGGTGAACAAACAAAGCACGGAATCCCACTGCACGCGAGTACCATTGGTCAGGGTGTAGGTTTTGCCTGGGAGGATTTCTTTTTCATTGTGACAGGGTGAATAATCCACGGGTACTTCGAAGGGGAATCCCATGTCATGCCCCGAAAAGTATGGGTCGCAACCCACCATGATCCACGGAGCAAAAAAAAGAAGCGCCCCTAACATCCATGTTTGGGGGCGCTTCATGATTGTCATGTTGATAACAATGAGGACGGTTATTTTCCGTTCATTTTGGCACCGATGTATTCACGGTTCAAGTTGGCGATTACGCTCAATGGAATCTGCTTGGGACATTCAGCCGCACAGGCGCCGGTGTTGGTGCAAGCACCGAAACCTTCAGCATCCATTTGGTTCACCATCGCAACCACACGGGTTTCGCGCTCAGGCTTTCCTTGAGGCAACTTAGACAATTGGGTTACTTTGGCACCCACGAACAACATCGCCGAAGCATTCTTACAAGCACTCACACAAGCACCACAACCGATACAAGTAGCGGCTTCAAAGGCTTCGTCGGCCACTTCCTTGGGAATCAATACGGCGTTTGCATCAACCGCGTTACCCGCGTTGGTAGAAATGAATCCACCGGCAGCAATGATCCGGTCAAAGGCACTGCGGTTCACCGTCAAATCCTTGATGACAGGAAATCCGTTGGCTCTCCATGGCTCCACCGTGATGGTATCCCCATCGTTGAAACTGCGCATGTGCAACTGGCAGGTTGTTACACCTTGTTTGGGTCCGTGTGGACGACCATCGATGACCATGGAGCACATCCCGCAAATTCCTTCACGACAGTCGTGGTCGAAAGCCACGGGCTCTTTGCCTGTCTCGATGAGTTGTTCGTTCAAGACATCGAACATTTCCAAAAAGCTCATGTCTGGACTGGCATCCACTTTATACTCTTCAAAGTTTCCAGCGCTATCGGCATTTTTCTGGCGCCATACTTTTAAGTTTAATTTCATTAACTTGCTCATAATCTTTTCGTTAGTGGATTATTTGTAACTGCGTTGTTGGATTTTGATGTTTTCGTATTTCAGCTCTTCTTTGTGAAGTTCCCATGAATCGCCTTTGCTTTCCCAAGCGGCCACATACATGTAGTTTTGGTCATCACGCAGGGCTTCACCTTCTTCGGTTTGGTACTCTTCGCGGAAGTGTCCTCCACAGCTTTCGTTGCGGTTCAGGGCATCAACACACATCAATTCGCCCAATTCTAAGAAGTCTGCAACGCGACCTGCTTTGTCTAACTCGGGGTTGAATTCGTTTACGCTACCTGGGATACGCACATTTTTGTAGAAATCGGCGCGCAGGGCTTGGATTTCGGCGATGGCCTCTTTCAAACCTTGTTCGTTGCGTGCCATACCGCATTTGTTCCACATAATGAGGCCCAATTCGCGGTGGTAGCTTTCTACACTGCGGGTACCTTGAATTCCCATCAACTGTTGGATGCGATCGTTGGCAGCTTTTTCTGCGGCAACAAAGGCTTCGTGGTCGGTAGAAATGGGTTTGGTATGAATTTCTTTGCTCAAATAGTTACCGATGGTGATAGGAATCACGAAGTAACCGTCGGCTAGACCTTGCATCAAGGCTGACGCACCCAAACGGTTGGCACCGTGGTCTGAGAAGTTGGCTTCTCCCAAGGCGTACAATCCGGGCACTGTGGTCATCAAATCGTAATCTACCCAAAGTCCACCCATGGTGTAGTGCACGGCAGGATAAATGCGCATAGGTACTTCATATGGATCTTCGTCGGTGATTTGCTTGTACATGTCAAACAAGTTTCCATATTTCTCCTTAACAACTTCTTTACCCAAACGAATCAACGTTTCATCATCGGGGTTGGCGATGTTGAGTTTGCTTGCTTCGGTACGACCGTATTTCTGCATCATGTTGTATTTGAAGTCCAAATACACAGCCATTTTGCTTTGACCAACACCGTAACCTGCATCGCAACGTTCTTTGGCAGCACGTGAAGCGATATCGCGGGGCACCAAGTTACCGAAGGCGGGGTAGCGACGTTCCAAATAGTAATCGCGCTCATCTTCGGGTATGTCGTTGGGGTGACGGTCGTCGTTTTGTTTCTTAGGTACCCAAATACGTCCATCGTTACGCAAGGATTCACTCATCAGGGTCAATTTTGACTGATAGTGGCCCGAAACGGGGATACAGGTTGGGTGAATTTGTGTGAAGCAAGGGTTGCCGAAGTAAGCGCCTGCTTTGTGGGCTTTCCAAGCGGCAGTTACGTTGCTACCCATGGCATTGGTAGACAGGTAGAACACGTTTCCATATCCTCCGGTACACAACAATACGGCGTGTCCGAAATGTCTTTCCAATTCGCCGGTTACCAAGTTTCTGGCGATGATACCGCGGGCTTTGCCATCGATTTTTACCACTTCAATCATTTCATGGCGGGCATACATTTTCACGTTACCCAAACCAACCTGACGCTCTAAGCCGCTGTAGGCACCAAGCAACAACTGCTGGCCTGTTTGTCCGGCCGCGTAAAAAGTACGTTGCACTTGGGTACCACCGAATGAACGGTTAGAAAGTGTTCCGCCATACTCACGGGCGAAGGGAACCCCTTGAGCCACGCATTGGTCGATGATGGAAGTTGAACATTCTGCCAAGCGATGCACGTTGGCTTCACGGGCGCGATAGTCACCTCCTTTGATCGTATCGTAGAATAAACGGTATACTGAGTCACCGTCGTTTTGATAGTTTTTAGCGGCATTGATACCCCCTTGGGCAGCAATGGAGTGGGCGCGACGGGGGCTATCTTGGAAACAGAAGGCTTTTACTTTGTAGCCCATTTCTGCCAAGGTAGCGGCGGCACTTGCACCGGCCAAACCGGTACCAACCACGATGATTTCCAACTGTCTTTTATTGGCGGGGTTTACCAATGGCACAGTGCTTTTGTACTGGGTCCATTTGGTGGCTATATCGCCGGCTGGGATTTTTGATTCGAGTGTCATAATGATTTGATAAACGATAAGTTATTTGATCCAACCCAAGTGCATGGCAATGGGCATGGCAGCAAAAACGAGTGGGACAATGATTGAAAAACCAGCACCGATGCTCTTGATGATGGGGCTGTAGGCAGGGTGGTTGATGCCCAATGATTGGAAGGCGCTCTGGAACCCGTGCAACAAGTGGTAGGCCAAGCTGATGCAACCAATCACGTAAACAAATACGGGAAGGGGATCGGCGAAAACCACCACCATTTCATCGAACAAGGTAGAACCTGCAGTTTCTTGAATGGCATCGGTAAAGCGAGAAACCACCCAGAAG
>JALQWO010000104.1 GCA_023258655.1 Bacteroidia bacterium | reverse complement strand
TGAAACCTAACAAGAACCAAACAATGTCGGTATATATTGATGATCAGGAATTTGTCATTAACCTTTCCTACGTTTTCACAAAAATCAGACAAGGTGATGATCCCTACGTGAAAGTCCCCAACAAAGACCTCATCTTCTCGTTGAACAACGGTAGCACCACCGGAGTTTTGGTCCTATCAGAAATTTATTGGGAAAACCCCTCTGCCGATACAAGCAATGGGTCTCAGTTGAAAAAAGCGGATTGGGCTGTGTATCGCATCAAAGGAACCCTCTATCTCAAATAGGCTTTTCAACTTTTCCACTTTTGGACAAAATTGCATCGCTGCAGTTTTTGATACCCATGGTTTGTTGTAATTTTATCGGTCCATGGGAAACATCCGAATCCTGCATACCGCCGACAACCACATCGGTTTAAAATTCAACAATTACGGCGGCACTGCCGCGCAATCTGCCTTGATTCAGGAGCGATTTGATGCCCTGAAAAACGTGGTGCAAGCCAGCAACGACAAGGATGCCCACTTTCTGGTGGTGGCCGGTGATTTGTTTGATGACTTGAAGGTTACTCAGAAAGACATCAAAGCGGTGGTGGAGATTTTGAAAAAATCGAAAGCCGAAGTATTGGTGCTTCCCGGGAACCACGATTATTATGATGGCAAAGAGAACAAACTGTGGAAAGCGTTTTCAGATTTTGCGGAAAACACCAACCTGAAATTGCTTCTCGATGCAACCCCATATGAAACCGAAGTAGACGGCACGCCCGTTTGCTTCTACCCCGCTCCCTGTGGCTCCAAGCATCATGAAGGCCATGTCATTGGTTGGGTAAATGATCGGGTGAAAGCCCCAGAGAAATTGCACATCGGTTTGGCACACGGCAACGTGGAAGGCATGGGCGTAGATGATGCCGATCGGTATTTCAACATGAGCGAAGGCGATTTGCGTGCTGCGGGTGTGGATTTTTGGCTGCTCGGACACATCCACGTTCCCCATCCCCCAACTTCGGCTGTTGGCAACCCCTTGTTTTTCATGCCCGCCACACATACACCGGAAAGTGTGAAGCGCAAAATCCCCGGATTTGCGTGGTTCATCGAAGTGAATGAACAAAAACAGTTGCAATACGAACAAATCACCACAGGGAATTTGCGTTTTTCACGTCAAATTTTGTCGTTCGGTCGCACCTATACCCTATCCGACTTCCGCGCACAGGAAACCGCTTGGCGAAACAAACAACTCATCCTCGACCTGAAACTGAGCGGCAGCCTCTCGCAAGATGACTTGGTGGAATTGAGATCCATGATCAGCGACATCGCGCCGCATTACTTGCACGTAGACTGCGAAAACCAAGTGGGCGTGGCGGTAGACAAGGCATTCATTCAGAACACCTTTGCCGAAGGCACAACTGCATACAAATGGCTCTCTAACATCGCCGAGGAATCCAATACAGATCTGGCCCTACAAATGGCGTATTCACTCATCCAAAAACACAACGCGAAATGATCCTCAAACACATCGAATTGTGTCCGTTCGCCGGCATTCAGCAACGCACTGTCGCCTTTCAATCCGGGATGAATGTGATCATTGGAGAAAACGAAGCTGGCAAATCAACGTTGGTCAATGCCATCAAAGTTGCGTTGTTCGAGAACACCAACCAAGGAAAACGCGCGCTGCAAGAATTTGGCGATGCATACTTCCCGAGGGGAAAAAGTGATCAAGCGAAAGTAATTCTCGTGTTTGGCGCCAACGGTATCGAATACACCCTGACCAAAGTTTGGGGCGCAGGCAAAATGGCGCAGTTAAAGGCCTCTGACGGACGCAGTTGGAACGATGACGCATCGGTTCAAGCCCAGCTCGAGATGATATTGGTACTGAATAGGGGCAGCTGGGAAACCGTGTTGTTTGCTGACCAGAATACCCTTTTGGAGACCGCAAATAAAATCCAAGAGGCCGCTGGAGAAGGCAAATTCAACCGCATTCCTACACTCAACAACATTGGCGGTGGCATCCCCGGCGATATCCCCGCGGAGGATCTTATGTCCAACTTGGATGAGTGGATGGAGGGTTACAGTGGACAGTGGGATTTCACTTTGAACGGTCCCAAAGACAATCGCGGCATTCAAAACAAATGGGTAAAAAGCGCTGGCAGCATCGTGAAAGCCTATTATGCGATGGAGGAAACCCGACAAGAATTCAATCAACTCAAGGGGTATGAATTGGATTTGGAAAAATCCTCTGCGGAAGTAAAAGCCTACACAGCTGAAAAATTGTCAATCCAAACAGAATTACAAAAATACAATGGATTCAAAGAAGCCGTCAACCAGCAAAATCGCGTAAAACTAGCCCTCTCCGAAGCCAATACTGCCCGGGACCCCATGCTGGTCGCAATGCAAAATTGGACGTTAAAATTGGACAAACAAACCCAGTTTCAGGGGCTCATTGCGCAGCTCGATGAATCGATGGCCTTGCTAAAAATCGAAGGGCAAAATGCCGCCACCATTGAATCGTCGAAGTCGTCCATGGCCCAATACAAGCGCATCTTGGATTTGGACAACCGCATCAGAGAAATTCAGGCGAACTTGAAAAATAATGGACAGGTAAGTCGAACAGACATCGACCTCATTACCAAGCACAATGCGGCCATTCAGAACATTCAGATTTCGCTGGCAGCCCAAAAGTTGGAGGCGCGCTGGACGGCTACCCAAACCACGCAATTCAAAGTGTGCGCGGGCGTCGAGGCAGAGAAAACCATGGATGTATCCGCGGGCGGCAGTGACAGTTTGGAAGCAGCAGGACAGATAACCTTTGACTTGGATGGCATCCGCATAGAGGTAAAATCGGCATTGGAGCCGGTCGATGAACTCATCGCCAAACTGTCAGAACATCAGCAAGGATTGCAAGCCGTGTTATCGAGAAACGAGCTACAGTCGTTGGAAGAATTCGAACGACGTTTGTTGCTCAACCAATCGGAAACCAAACAATTGGAGACGATGCAACAACAACGCAAGGACGCCTTGGAGTTAACGGGAAAAACCATTGAAGCATTAGAAACCCTAGCCAAAGAGTTGGAAGCCATCCCCCCAAACACGCGTGCGGTGGATGTCGTAAGGGATCAATACCGCGACGAACAGCAGAAACATCGGGAATACAAAAAGCAGTTGGAGGACGATGCTGCCTTGTTGCAGTCCTGGACCCTTCAATACCGGGACCCCAACAATCTCGCCATCTTGGTGGGTAACAAATCCATCGAGGTGCAGAACCTTGAAAAGGAACTCAGCGAGTTGGGTGGACTTCCCCCTGAGTTTGGCGATGAGAGGGCTTTTTATGAGCACTTGACTTCCTTAGAAACTCGGTTGAATCAAGTATTGGATCTGTTGGGTGATGCAGAAAAGAATGTCACCCGCGCAACCACTCAGCTCGAAAGTTTTGAATCTGATGCTTTGTCGCTACAAGCAAAACTGGAAATTGAAGAAACGCGGTTCAAGCGAATCCAAGAGGAATATGCCGCTTTGCTACTGGCAAAAAAACAACTACAAACCCTCATTGATGCAGAGAAAACCAATCCCTTTGAGGACTTCGAAAAGGAGACAGCTAGCATCTTTGCGGCCATTACCGAGCAGCGATATACGCAGATTGTAAGGGATGGCGATGCCCCCGAAGGCGTGATGTTCAATGACCAATTCATCCCAGTGGCATTGTTGAGTGGCGGAACAGCGGGTAGTTTGGGCCTTTCTGTCCGATTGGCCTATGCAAAACAATACCTACGTGATTTGGATGGTTTTGTGGTCTTGGACGATCCATTCACAGATTTCGACATCGGTCGAAGAAAAGCCGCATCCAAATTTCTGCAAGACTTTGCTGAACAAAAACAAGTGTTTGTGCTAACCTGTCACGAAGAACATGCCAAGGACTTGGCGGGTCATCGGATCGAACTGAAAAAAACGACATAAAAGTTGCCCAAAAGGGTTGATTTTATCGTGTTTTTGCGGTTACATTCGTTCCGAACCTGAAACCTAACTCGATGAATTTAAACTTACTAAAGAAATTTAAGGTCGCATTAGCAACCTTTATTATTTTGGTGCATGTGGCTGCGCTACAGTCTCAAAACGCCTTAGATTTTGATGGCACAGATGACAGGGTAAGTTGTGGAAATGACACCTCTGTGCAAATCACCGGAAAACTGCTCACCCTTGAGGCTTGGGTCTATCCCACCAGTTTCAAAACCAATCCTTGGGACTGCAATGTCATCTGCAAAGAGGACAACTCGGCCAACTATGGCTACATGTTGCGTGTGGGTGGATCGGGGCAATTGAATTTTGGCATGGGTAACGGAACCAGCACCTGGATGGAGCGTAACTCGCCATCAAACGTCTTGGTATTGAATACCTGGCAGCACATTGCGGGCACCTATGACGGAACTTGGATGCGATTGTATGTCAACGGAAAAGTGGTTGACTCTGCCAGCGCTACCAGCAACATTTCCAACACCGGATCTTCCATTCAACTCACCATAGGCGATCACACGGGTTCATACCAACGCAGATTTCAGGGCAAGATCGATGAAGTGCGGATTTGGAAGGCCTGCCGAACCACCGCAGAGATAAAAGCCAACATGTACAATGAGTTCTGTGGTCCGCAAAAGGGCTTGCGGGCTTATTACAAGTTCAACCAAGGAAAAGCGGGGTTAACCAATTCTGCTGTTACCACATTGAAAGACTATTCCGGTTACAACAATACAGGTACATTGGCAAGTTTTGCCTTAACGGGATCCACCTCTAACTGGGTTTCGGGCTATGGCATGAAGCGCAACGTGGTGAGCACCACGGAGACCATCACCGCTTGTGATCGTTTCAATTCGCCATCCGGAAAAATCAAAACCACGGTTTCTGGAACATATTACGACACCTTGCAAACGACTTTCGGTTGCGATAGTGCGATCAAATATGTGGTTACCATCAAAAAGAAAACCACGTCTAGCATGAAGGCCTTTGATTGTAAGAGTTACACCAGCCCCAGCAAAACCTATACTTGGACCAAATCCGGCACCTATGTTGATTATTTGAAGAACAGCATCGGTTGTGACTCAGTGATCACCATTTACCTGACCATTGGCACCCCCATGGACTCCGTGAGTTTGGTGAATTGTTACTCCGTGAAAAGTCCGACCGGCAAATACACCTATACCCAATCCGGCACCTATTACGACACATTGAGGAGTTATCGGGGTTGTGACTCTGTAGTGAAAGTAAAAGTCAAGATTTTGAACGCCAGCAACAACGAAATCAGCGTGGCTGAATGTTATAAGTTCAAGTCGCCCAGCGGCAAATACACCTACACCAAACCTGGTTCTTACTACGACACCTTGGTGAATGCCGTGGGTTGCGATTCCATCATCAAAATCAATTTCAGCATCATACAAGGACGGAGAACGTTGATACGTTCAGCTTGTAGCGAATTCAAGAGTCCCAGTGGAAATTACACCTGGACCCAATCCGGTGAATACTATGACACGCTTGTCAACTACCGGGGTTGCGACTCCATAGTAACGGTTAAGTTGACCATTTGGGGACCGG
This sequence comes from Bacteroidia bacterium, assembly GCA_023258655.1. Lineage (GTDB taxonomy): Bacteria > Bacteroidota > Bacteroidia > NS11-12g > UBA955 > UBA955. The sequence continues at coordinate 324 of JALQWO010000104.1, read as the reverse complement.
GTCGCGACACGGTAGATGTGAAAGCCTGTCGGTATTTTATCTTGCCATACACCAAAGAAGTGGCCCGCGCGAGCGGACAATACACCGATGTCACCAAGAATTTCCGTGGTTGCGATAGCTTGATTCTGTATCGGGTTACCATTGTGAATGTGGACGATGTAGTGACGCTGAACGGTTCATTGCTCACGGCCCGAAATGCCAATGCCACCTACCAATGGCTCAACTGTACCAAGAGCTATCAGGTGATTTCAGGCGAAACGGCGAAGCAATTCATTGCAAAGGAAAACCATTTGTTTGCGGTAGAGGTAACGGAGAATGGCTGCA
>JALQWO010000103.1 GCA_023258655.1 Bacteroidia bacterium | reverse complement strand
GCATATTGTATCGCATATAATCAATAGCAATGCGCGCTTTTTTACCCAAATTGTGGCTGGCCGACCCATAAAATGTTTCCGTTTCATACTGACTGTTGTTTCGGAAGCCATCCGCTGCCCGTTTGTCGTAGAATGCATAGTAATGTCCAGATTTGCCTTTTCCACCAAGGCCAACATAGGCGTTGTATAGACCAAAACTACCCACGGTTTGCTGTGTCTCTGCCTGAAAGGATTTTTGAATGTTGCTTCCGTCGCGCATCACATAATTGATGAGACCGCCAAATTGGGGGCCATATTGCAATGCGCCAGCCCCACGGGTAATTTGGATTCGCTGTATCGCTTGCATGGGCGGATTGTAATAAGCCTCCGGATAGCCGTAGGGATCTGCGGATATGTCGGCACCGTTCTGACGGATGTTGAATTCCCAGCTTCTATTGGGACTGAGTCCGCGGTTGGCAATGCCAATTTGTATGCCTGAGCCATCGCTTTCCCAAATGTGAATGCCCGGAACCTTGGCCAATATTTGTCGCATGGAATTGTTCGCAACCACGGTGTTTAGTTGATCCATGACCACCAAACTATTTTTCTTACCAGCATTGATTTTCGTGCCCACCACTTCTGGCAACATCATAACATCGCGCTGTTGTCCACGGCCAACCAAGGTAACTTCCGCGATGTATTCCAAATGCAAGGAGGTGTCTTGTTGCTTTTGTGCAGTCAATGGCAACCATGGCGATACGAAAAAACACAGCGTGAAGAGAAATCGAATAGGAGAGAAAGGGTGCGGGATACGAGACAACAACATGCTTATTTGTAACGATTCTAAACAGTGCAAATCTATGGCGAAAAGCACATGTTGCAAAGTTTATTTAGAACAATTTTAAATAATATGACAAATGTCAATACTTACGGCCTTTCCAGACCGTTTTTTTTGGCAATACGAAGAAGGTGGCTGTACCCAAAGTGATGAATGTGAGGTAAAATTCATACGCTGTATGCCATAGCCAATGGGGTGTTTGTTCACCAACTTTCTTGCCGATGGTGGCAATTTGCCCACATTGTAGCACCCATTTAACCACCCATAGCACCCCCAAAATACTTGCCATGGATTTCACTGTTGTCCAATCCATCCAATGGGCTCCACCGGCCAACAAGAGGCCCAACACCGCCATCGGAACGGCCAAATAGAACAATCCAAACAGACCGAACAATATCCACCAGTACCAGGGGAGTTCCTTTCCTCCGCTTAACCAACGCTTTCGTTGATGCAACAGAGAACCCAGTCCTTTGGTCTCCACAGAATGGGCGAGTACCTCGGGCGACATGACATTGTTCCAGCCATAGCCTTTGTCGCAAATTTCACTATACAGTTTGTAGTCCTCTGTAATGGAAAATCGAATATTGGCGTAACCACCGGTTTCCCAATAAGCCTTTTTTCTCACAATCATGTTGTTGCCAACGGCCGTTGCCGGCACCCCAGCATACGAAATGGCATTGAGCAAACCCATGAAATAGGTCCAGTCGATTCCCTGTAAATGGGCCCAGATTTGATCCCAACCCCGGTATTGGGGTTGGCTTTTTACCATGGTGGTACCACTGGCCACACCTGTGTTTTCTGGCAAACTCCGAATCATGAATTTCGCCCATTGCGGTTTTACACGTACATCGGCATCGGTAATCAAGTAAAATTCGCCGGTAGCGTGAACATCCAACTGCGCCATGACCCTTGCCTTGGCCTTGAGACCGCTGTCGTTGTCGATGATGTCGATGACCTGAATATTGGGATGCTTTTCAGCCCATGCCCGGGCAATACTGCCTGTGTCATCCGTACTTTGGTCGTTCCCCACCAAAATTTGCAATTTATGGGCAGGATAATCCAAGTTGACCAAGGCCGACAAACAATCACCGATGTTATCAGCTTCATTTCGGGCAGCAACCCAAACACTGATGGATGGCCAGTTGGTGGGCTCGGCTTCAAAATTTGCCTTATAGGTGAGCAAAAAATAGAGTTGAATGCACTGGACGAAAATGTACAGAATGCCTATCACCACGGCGATTCCAAACAAAGGGTGAGCAACAGCGATAGACCAAAGGTTGTTCATGTCAGCGCCTCAAAGGTAAAGCCCTGCGCTTGCATCCCCGCCAAATATTTGGGCAACAACCATCTCAATTGGTTCTCGGCCTTTTCACTGTCGTGAAACACCACGATACTACCCGGTGCAGAATCCTTTAACAAGGACCGTAGACTCTGCTCAACATCGAGTTTGGGGTCGTAATCACAGCTCAAATTACTCCATTGCACCACTTCATACCCTCGCGCTTTCAGCGCTCGGGTTTGTCTCGGGGTGATCTGTCCGTAGGGTGGACGGAATAACCGCCCGGCATTTGCCCCCAATGAATTCAACGCATCCTGACAGGCATCTACCTCCATCAAATATTCCTTCAAGCGATTTCTCCAACCCTTCACATGGTGCATGGTGTGGTTTGCTGCAACATGGCCTTCGCGCAAAATTTGCTCGATAACTGCAGGAAACTTTCTAACATTATCGCCCACACAAAAAAATGTGGCCCTGGCATCGTATTGCCTCAATAAATCCAGTACCCATGGCGTAATCCTTGGATGAGGCCCATCATCGAATGTTACGTAAATGACTTTCTCCTTCACTGACCTCCGCCATGTGCATGCCGGAAACAAGCGTTGTATTGTGGAAGGAACGGAAAAAAAGTGCATCGCAAAGCAAAGTTGTGACTTTTGACATGTTTTCACAACCCAACATCGATTAAATTTGTAGCCTATGGCAGAAAAAGTAACGCTCGTGGGCGGCGGATTGGCCGGCAGTTTGATGTCGATTTATCTCGCCAAGCGCGGATATGAGGTGTATATCTACGAACGTCGCGACGATATGCGATCTGGAAAGTACGAAGGCGGAAGAAGTATCAATTTGGCGTTATCAACCCGAGGAATCCGCGGTTTGGCCAAAGTAGGACTGGATCATGACGTACTCGATATCTCAATTCCAATGTCGGGCCGTATGATGCATCCTGTACAAGGCGAATGCAAATATCAGCCCTATGGCAAGGAAGGACAAGCGATTTACAGTGTTTCGCGCGGACAATTGAACATCAAATTGTTGCAACTGGCCGATCAATATCCCAACATCCACATGTTCTTCAACCACAAGTGTACCGCAGCGAATTTGGATACTTGTGAGACGACCTATATCAACGAACATGGAGAAACCATCGTGGACAAAGCCGATGTGGTGCTCGGTACAGATGGGGCTTTCAGTGCGCTGCGCGATGCCATGCAACGCACCCCACGTTTCAATTTTTCCCAGAACTACGAGAACTACGGATACAAAGAATTGGAAATCGTGCCCAACGGGAATGGCGATTTTCAATTGGATAAAAACTGCCTGCACATTTGGCCCCGCAAGAGTTTCATGATGATTGCCCTGCCAAACCCCGGTGGAAATTTTACCTGTACTTTGTTCATGCCTTTTGACGGTGAGCCGGGTATCGACGACCTGAAAACACCGCGGCAAATCACCGAATTCTTCAATACACATTTCCCCGATGCCGTGCCCATGATGCCCGGTTTGGTGGAAGATTACCTGCAAAATCCCACCGGAATGTTGGCCACCATGCGTTGCTATCCTTGGGTAAGGGGCAACAATGCGTTGATGGGCGACAGTGCTCATGCCGTGGTGCCTTTCTACGGACAAGGGATGAATTGCTCATTTGAGGACTGCATTGTTTTGGATGAATGCATTGAAGAGTTGGGTGGCGACTGGTCACAGGTGTTGGATGCCTATCAAAAATTGCGCAAACCCAATGCCGATGCCATTGCCAATTTGGCGCTGCAAAATTTTGTAGAAATGCGCGATTTGGTGGGTAGCGATGCCTTCTTACACAAGAAAAAAGTAGAACACACCTTGAGTGAAAAACACCCCGATTTGTTCGTGTCTCAATACGAAAGGGTTACCTTCTCAACGCGTGATTATGCGGAAGCTTTGGCCTATGGCGAGCTCAATGACCGTGTGTTGGAGGCCATCATCAACAATGGTTGGGAGGAGCGATTGGATGATCGGGCCTTGGTGGAGTCTTTGTTCGCCGATAACCAATTTCGCCGATAACAATAATTGACGCGCGGGCGCCCAGGTAAAAGAACCATCTTCGTTGGCTGGAGTGATTTCTGCAATGCGATTTCGTTTTCCCTGAACGAACCGAAACTCAATTTAATTTATTTCGATTTTTTGCGGTTGTATTCTGCCTTTGTCTTGGCCTCGATGCTATCGATGATGTCAGGGTTATACTGCGTCTTGTACTTTCCTTTTAAGGTGAATTTACCTTGGCGCTCACCCCGGGTATCCCGAATGGGTTTCAATATGGTGATGTAGGCCCATATACTTACACCGGTGATGAGGGCGAAAAAGCCGATGGCCACAATGAGTTTGTTTCGTTGTTGTTTGTTCATGGGTTGAATGGGTGTTTGAGGGCTTGTCCAACCGCTTCGAGGTCTTTTACTACGGCTTCCACCAATGGAATTCCTTGCGATTGTCGGATCGCAAACTGTTCCATTTCCGGTTCTCCTGGAACGATTACGGGCTTGTCACTATTGAGGGGTTTGGTGGCCTTGAATCGCTGAATCCATAAGTCCATGTCGCGTTGAAAGTCAGCCAAATCCCGGAATCCATCTACATCCCAGCAACCCACAAAATGTCCAAGACCTTTTCCGGGTTGGTCGGGCCGAGGCTGCAAGAAACTCACAAAGGGAGGCACCCACGGTCCGAAATTGGCGCCATTGAGCACACCTGAGAAAATATCAACCCAAGCACCCAATCCGTAACCTTTGTGTGCGCCGTGGTCGGCATCTGATCCCAGGGGCAGCAGCATGCCACCTTGTTTGAGGGCTGAGGCATCGCTGGTATTTTCTCCTGTTTGGGTTAAGGCCCAGCCCGCAGGGATGGGCTTTTGCACCCGTTCTGCAATTTCCAATTTGCCGTTGGCGGCCGCGGCGGTCGCCATGTCGAGCACAAAGGCGGGTTCTTTTCCTGCCGGCACCGCTACACAAATGGGGTTGGTTCCCAGCATGCGTTCGGCACCGCCGGCGGGCGTTACCAAAGGAGAGGCATTGGTGGTAGAAAATCCAATGTAGTTATGGGGTAGGGCCATCATCGCATGATAGGCGGCGATGCCGAAGTGATTGGAGTTGGAAATGCCTACCCAACCTGACCCACATTCGTGGGTCATTTCCAGCGCCTTTTGCATGGCAAAAGGCGCGGAAACCAGGCCGATGGCCCCATCGGCTTCCAAATGACCGGTTGCCCGCTTGCGTTGGGTGAATTGTAAATGGGGTTTGGGGTTGATACGACCGGCTTCAACCAGGCGAACGTAACCGCTGAGGCGGGCAACGCCGTGACTGTCGATGCCCCGCAAATCAGCCATCATCAGTACATCGGCGGCTTGATGGGCATCGGCCTCACTGAACGACAACCGCAAAAAGATTTCTTCTAGCCAGCTGCGGAGCGCGATGGCATCTACGGTTTGTGCTGGGGAATACTGTGCCATGTCGTTGTTATTTGAGCAAAATTTGTATGGTGCCAACCTCTTCCCAGAATTCATCGTTCTTGGCCGAAACAGGCAATAGAAATTCGTATTTTAACTCGGGATACGGGGAGAATGTGCCGCTGCATTCGCGCAACAAGCCCCCGCGATTTACCAAAAGGGTGATTTCTTTGGGCTCGCCCAACTTCAAAAATAAATCGTCGATGTTGTTCTCGATGCGAACGCCATTGATCGCAATCAATTCATCGTTCACATTCACGCCCAACTGAAAGCCTGCCGCCATGGGATGGGCGTGGATGCCCTTGACGAGTGTTCTGCCGCCCGACAA
>JALQWO010000102.1 GCA_023258655.1 Bacteroidia bacterium | reverse complement strand
ACCATGAATATAAAATCTGTCAATGCGGGTGAATAAACGGCACCACCTGCACAAGGCCCCATGATGGCTGAGAGTTGGGGAATTACCCCGCTGCTTTGCACGTTGCGATAGAAAATATCGGCATAGCCACCCAATGAAACCACGCCTTCTTGGATACGCGCGCCACCGGAATCATTCATCCCAATGACGGGGGCACCATTGGCCAAAGCCATGTCCATGATTTTACAGATTTTTTCGGCATGCGTCTCACTCAAAGACCCACCAAAAACCGTGAAGTCTTGGGAAAACACATACACCGTTCTTCCATTGATTTTCCCGTAACCCGTAACAACGCCATCGCCGAGAAACTGTTGTTTCTCCATGCCAAAATCAGTACTTCGGTGGGTTACAAACGCCCCAATTTCACAGAACGTATCTTCATCAAGCAGCAATTGAATACGCTCGCGTGCGGTAAGTTTTCCTTTTTTGTGTTGTGAATCAATCCTAGCCTGACCTCCACCCAAAGCGGCTTCTTCCCGTTTTTGGATGAGTGTATTTCTGCGTGAATCCATATAGGGCAAATTTACATCTCCCTAACCGAATGCAGAACAAAAAGATTGGAATTAATTCGTACCCGGTGTGTCTCTGAGTGCAGAAAGATCAAACAACAGAGAAAAACGCATCTGGTTTTGCAATGGGTGACGATTGGCGAATGGCACCAAATAGGCGGCATCAATGGTAAACGTGTTGTACTTCAATCCCAATCCGATGGTACCGTATTGACGTCCTCCTTTTGTTTTCGCCTCGTAGAATGCCCCTGCGCGAATCACAAATTGGTCATTGTAAATGTACTCTGCACCGCCACTGAAGTTGTACTCTTTCATTTCTTCTGCGAATCCTCCAGGAGCATCATAGAAAGACTGAATCATTCCTTGAATGGTATTCACATTGGGGTCGATGCCTGTGTATTGGCGAATGCCGTTGATGAGAGAATCATCGCCGTTGTATGATACCAAATAATAAGGACGGGTTGGCACCAACAACTTATTGATGTCTGCATAAACATTGATTGTGTTGTAATCGTCAATTTTGTGGCTGTATCCAGCACCCAACTTCATGTTGGTTGGGATAAAATCGCGCTTCTCCTTGGAAGAATAAGTCATTTTCGAACCGATGTTTTGCAAATTCAGGCCGAATTGTAGCTTATCGAACCCACCTTTGGGGTTTTTTACTTCCGTTTTGTACAGCAAATTGACATCCCCAGCGGCACCCATGGCGGCTTTGTAGTCAATTCCATTAAAAGCACGGTTTCCTGTGAGGTTGCTGTAAATGAAACGCAGGTTAACACCCATGGAGAAATTGTTGTTGAATTGCGTGGCATAACCACCATCAAAAGCAAATTCGTTGGGGTTGAAATTTCCCGTTGGATTACCTTCGAAATCCGTGAATTGGATGTTACCCAGGGAGAAATATCGCATAGACGCAGAAACAGCCGACCCCTTGCCCACCTTTGCGTATCCAGACAGGTAAGAAAACCCTACATCATCCACCAACTGACGCAACCAAGGGGCATACGACAAAGAGAATCCAGTCTTGTTTTTGGCATGCACCAAATTGGCCATGTTCCAACAACCACTATTGGCATCGGGATTGAACAATGCCACCCCAACATCACCCATGGCCGCGGAGCGACTGTCTGGTGTGATAGTCAAAAAGGGAACCATGGTGGTCACTGTATTCAATTGTCCCGCCAACTGCTTGGATGTCATTGAGTTGTTTTGGGCTTTCAATGATACCCATGCAGTAACTGATAGTATAGCAATGGCTGCTGTTTTTTTCATAACGCGTAATGGCAAAAATATGGTTTCAATTTTATGCATCCTAATGGTAAAAGCAAGATATCTTAATTTAACGAAAGAAATTCAAAATCATTGTGATTTTACAAACTTTCCACCGACTTGATTTTCCATGCCATCTTCCGCTACCAAAATCACCTGATAGAAGAAGACACCCCCTTGTAATTCCGCGCCGCTTGCCGTTGAACCATCCCAGTCAATGACGGTCATTTTCGCCGGTGCTGATTCATGGAAAGTTTCCCCTTGTTGAATGATTCTGCCTTGTGCATCCAAGATCTTCCATTTGGCGGTGAGATTTTCTCCAGGCAAGGTGTGTTGAATCCATACTTTCAACTCATCTTGAAAAGGCACTGGATAGGCTGCCGAACCGGTAATCTCCAACGTTCTCGGAGGAATCACCAAACACGTTACGCTGCCTTTGCCGGGGTTATTATAAATATCCCAAGCCTTACATGTGAAGGTGTGTTTGCCAGGCACCAATCCCGACAATGGAAATCGAACGGTACCCAAGGTGTAACTATTTACATCGTAGCTGAAGTAATCATTGAGCACAAAAGTTTTCTGGTTTTCGGTACCTTCATCGATGATTAGTTGCATATCGCGTCCTATTCCTGCACCGGTTGCATTGATTCCATCTTTGTCGAAAATTCGAGCCACAAAATCTACATCACGGGCCACCTTACCCCCATCCACAAAGGTAGTATCTTGCATGTATGCACGAATGGTTGGTCCCTCGGCGTCAACCGATTGGAGGGATTCGCTTCCGCCGATAAAAAATTGCCAAGAACCGGCAGCATCCGTCTCGCCGTTGTGCGCATAAAATTTGGCCACGCCAATGCCATAATTGTAGGCGATGTCCTTGGGGACAGAGAACACCAATTCAAAACGTCCTTTGGTAACGGTTACTTGGCCGTTAAACAACATGCCGGAAAGCTCGGAGAAGGCTACAGGATTGGCTTGACCATCGTTGTTGAGTGTATATTTCTGTAAGGGCTTATCATAAATTTTCACCCACATGGTACCGTTGAAATTGTTGAAAGGACCCACCAATCGTTCATTCACATGGCCTTTCAACCGCACCACAGAAAATGCTTTGATGGTATCCTTGAATGCGCTTACGTGTTTGCCTTGAACCGTATCCACCACGATGAGGTGTTTGGGGAATGCGATGGGCATACTGGCATCTCCCAACAAAGCAAATTTGTTGTCCTCGGTGGTGTAGCTCGGACGGTTCTTCATGCGCTGATACACCTCCCCCAGCGTAGGAATAGGCTCATTGGGTTTCGGAAAACCGTAGTTTGTCCAAAAGTCGCGATTGATCTGTGTATTCCCACTCACATACACCAAACGGGTTGTGCTCATCAAGGCGATGGCTCCTCCTTTGGGGTTTAACAGGGCGAGCTCCCCAGCACTTTGCACTTTGGGATCATCAAATGCGCTGAATTCGCAGGTTGCGGTGAACAGAATGGGCATTCTGTAAGTGTTGTTCCAAGCAGAAATCATGGGAATGTCAAGGATCGATTCTTGGGCCCATCCTTTCAAACCGCCATGACCTTGGTAATTCATGAACAATGCGCCGTCAGACATGGTTCTGTTAATCGCAGCGCTCATTTCCGGATATTTCTCGTTGTTGCCCGTTGTTGACTGCGGAAATGCATCGGCATACAATTTATTGACGTTAAAATAGGGAAAATACTGGTTGATATAATTGGCGTTGTTTTCAGATTCCACCACGAATTCGGTCTCCCAACTCTCGTCCACATCATCGCAGGCAAAGGCGATATTGGCACGCCAAGGCCCCAATGCGTTCGAGGAGTTGTATCGGCGTATTTTGGCAACCACCGCTTTGGCCTCTTCCTTGGTTCTACAAGGAATTCTGCCAATGGAGACGGCCATCTTGCCCTTCACCCGCATAGGATCTCCCTCGTTGGAATCGAGGAAACAAATGAAATCGTCAAGACAGAAAGAACCTGCACCATTGGTCCCGGTGGATTGATAAATCGGAATGAAATTGGTGTTGTTGGGCACACGGTCTTGCATATCGTAAGAAGCCGCACCAAACAAGGTGATGTATTTGAGGGGCTTTCCCGCGGCTTCACCCCATTGTTTACGCCAACGAATAAAATCGCGCAAGGCCACCAAATCTTGCTGACCCGCGGAAAATTCATTGTAAATTTCTTGGGGTGTAACCACCTGCACTGAGTATCCTGGATTGGTTTTGCGGAAATTGGCCAGGTCAATGGCCGACTCCATAAAATCAGGATGCGTAATGATGATCAAATTGGCTGGCGATTCGTAGGCTTTGTTCTGATTGGATACGGTTTGCTTCACTTTGGGCTTCAAAAAGTCCAAACCATTTTTTCGGAACGCGATAAATGTATGGTGTGGCTCCTCCTTGGCGATAAGCAGCCTTTGGTAGCCATTTCCCCTATCCTCTACATTCATGGCATTGGGTTTGAGCGGATCCGAAACATTCCAAACGGTCAGACCCAAAGTGGAACTGGCTTGCCACTCGAAAAAGGCGTTTTGGTTGTACATACCCAATTCATTGTTTCGCAAAAACCCTGTGGATGATGCATTCTGTCCAACGCTCTCCCATTTTTTCACCTCAAAGTGGTCGATCAGGACATACGATTTGGTATTGGGACGATTCAACCGAAACTGCAATGTAAGATTGTTGCCATTGGCAGGTACTTTCAGTTTTCCACGCAATAAATAATAGGGCTCATAGGTACCGCCTACAGCACGCAAGGAAAAACGCGCTGGGATTCCATTTGCGGTAACCACCAACGACCCGGTGTCATCCGTAACAAACGACGCCACTTGAAAGGATATCTCTAAGGTATCTGATGGCGCAGCAACAATCGTTTTTGAAAAATTCCTGACGAGGGTTTCATTTCCCAAACGTTCACCGAACCACTGTCGACCCATGGCCGCAGGATTCACGATATCGGAATCGTGAAACAAATACGTCTGCGTCCCTTTGAATGTGGTAGACACGACACCTAAGGCTGTTTTTTGGGGCGCGATTCGAAGTCCTTCGGACGTTCCATGCCCTATCAAAAAATTCACCTTGCTGGTGTAAAAGTTGTTCGAATGTTCAAAATCCACTTGGTTAAAATCCCAATCTTTGGCTGCTTGGCCGTAAAACAGGACTGCATCCCCATCGTCCCACACGCCATCTGCTTCACCGATGACTTCACAGGGTATTTGCGGAGCTTGACTCCGTATGCTTCCACCGTTCATTTCCGCAAGGCCTTGTCCTTGTATGCCATAAATCTGAAAATGTTTGGGATTGGCTGATGAAAGATCAAATCCCATGGCCTGCAGGTCGGACTTGGAGATTTGGTACATGCCCGATTTGCCAATTTCTATCTGCACCCATTTTCCCTGACTCAGAAACGATTGGCCTTCAACCGTTGGGGCTGACAGCAACAACATACCAAGTAGTATCCGATAAAATATTTTCACCATTTTGAAAACGGGAAATTACGAAAAATCGTTGACACATTTTGTCATAGTATTGTCACTACCGAGCATTTTCGCTGATTTTTTTAGAAAGTTTGTTGATAAAATCAATAATTTCTCCGTTGATTCGTTTTTATTTGTAAGTTTGTTAGACGTACCACATGAAAAAAGCATTACGAGTACTTAGTCTTGGCTTAATGGGCGCTGTGAGCCTTAACCTCCAAGCCCAGGATCCAGAACTTTCGCAGTTCTACGCATCACCTGTATACACCAACCCAGCATTGGCAGGTTCGGCTGTATGTGCATATGGTGCTGCGGGGCGTTTCGCAACCAACTACCGCAACCAGTGGCCCAATTTGCCTGGAACTTTCCGTTCTTTTTGTGCATCTTGGGATCAACACATTCCCAGTGTTGGCGGGGGATTGGGCGCGATGGTGTTCCACGACATAGCCGGTTCTGGCTTGCTTACTTCTACCACCATCAGTGGGGTTTACAGTTATTTACTCCCATTGGATCGCGGCAGAATTTACATGCGATTTGGATTGCAAGGTTCACTAACGATGAAGTCCATCAATTGGAACAATCTGAAGTTTGCAGACCAAATCAATCCCACCCA
>JALQWO010000101.1 GCA_023258655.1 Bacteroidia bacterium | reverse complement strand
GTTCCTCAACCCCTTTTACGCAGTCGATCACCAAAATTACACTGTCTACAGCGGTAAGTGTGCGATAGGTGTCCTCGGCAAAGTCTTTGTGTCCGGGCGTATCCAAAATATTGACCCACTTGTCTTTGTAGTGGAAGGTCATCACCGATGTAGCCACCGAAATACCCCTTTGTTTTTCAATTTCCATGAAATCGGAGGTGGTGGCTTTGTTGATTTTGTTGTTTTTTACCGCGCCGGCAGTTTGGATTTGACCCCCAAACAGCAGGAATTTTTCTGTGAGGGTGGTTTTTCCTGCATCGGGGTGGGCGATGATGGCGAAGGTTTTGCGTTTGGCGATTTCGGATTCGAACATGTACTGGGGAAAGGTGCAAATTTAGGGGTTTTTTGCTAGGGGGTGATTCCCACTTTCTTTGTTGATTTTGCGGAATTCACAAAAACAAAATCCACGTAGATAGGGAGTTGTGGAATATTATGCCGAAATTCGCGGACTTTTTAACAGATAAATGTCTACACCCATCAGAAATATCGCCATCATTGCGCACGTTGACCATGGTAAAACCACACTGGTCGACAAAATGTTGCACCAAGCCCGTTTGTTCCGTGAAAACCAAGAAATTGGGGAGTTGATCCTCGACAACAACGATTTGGAACGCGAGCGCGGAATCACCATTTTGGCAAAAAACGTGAGCGTACAATGGAAAGGTGCCAAAATCAACATCATCGACACCCCAGGACACGCCGATTTCGGTGGTGAAGTGGAGCGGGTGTTGAATATGGCCGACGGGGTATTGCTGTTGGTGGATGCGTTTGAAGGACCCATGCCACAGACCCGTTTTGTGTTGCAAAAAGCATTGGCTTTGGGTAAAAAAGCCATCGTGGTGATCAATAAAGTGGATAAGCCCAACTGCGACCCCGACAAAACCCACGACGACATCTTTGACTTGTTCTTCAACTTGGGCGCCAACGAAGATCAATTGGATTTTACCACCGTATTCGGTTCTGGTAAAAACGGTTGGTTTGGTCCCGATTACAAGAACCCTACATCGGATTTGACCTTCTTGATGGATACCATTTTGGAAGTTGTGCCTGCGCCCATCGTTCGCGAAGGAACCCCACAGTTGCAAATTACCAGCTTGGATTACAGCAATTACACAGGTCGTATCGCCATCGGTCGTTTGCACCGCGGTGGATTGAAAGAAAATATGCCGGTTTCATTGGTGAAGCGCGACGGAAAAATCGAAAAATCTCGGGTAAAAGAGCTATTCATTTTCGATGGTTTGGGACGCAGAAAAGTGGAATCGGTAGAATGTGGTGACATCTGTGCCATCACGGGTATTGAAAATTTTGAAATTGGAGATACCATCGCCGACTTAGAAACCCCTGAGGCAATGCCTACCATGAAGATCGATGAGCCTACGATGAGTATGTTGTTCACCATCAACAACAGTCCTTTCTTTGGCAAAGAAGGTAAGTTCGTAACCAGCCAAAAAATCAAAGAGCGTTTGATGAAAGAGACGGAGAAAAACTTGGCCTTGCGGGTACAAGAGACCAATTCTGCCGATCAGTGGTTGGTGTTTGGTCGCGGTATCCTGCACTTGGGTGTGTTGGTTGAGACCATGCGCAGAGAAGGTTACGAGTTGCAATTGGGACAGCCCCGTGTAATTTTGAAGGAAATCGAAGGGAAAACTTACGAGCCCATCGAAGTACTGACGGTGGATGTACCTGAGGAGCACAGCGGAAAAGTGATTGAGTATGCCAGTCAGCGCAAAGGCGAGATGACGAGCATGATGCCCAAGGGCGATATGGTGCGTTTGGAATTTGATATTCCTTCACGGGGGTTGATTGGATTGAGAAACAATTTGTTGACCGCCACGCAAGGTGAGGCCATCATGGCGCATCGCTTGAAGGATTACGAGCCCTGGAAAGGTCCCATGCCCATGCGTATCAATGGGGTGTTGATCAGCAAAGAAAAAGGCATCGCCACGCCTTACAGTATGGATAAGTTGAAAGACCGCGGTACTTTCTTTATTCATCCTGGGGTGGATGTATACACCGGTCAAATCATGGGTGAGCACATCAAGCCCGGCGATTTGGTGGTGAATTTGTGTACAGCCAAGCAGATGACCAACTTCCGTGCGGCCGGAAAAGACGACAACGCCGTGTTGGCGCCACCGAGAGAATTTTCGCTGGAAGAAGCCATGGAATACATTCAAGAGGATGAGTATGTAGAAGTTACCCCTGAAAACATCCGTCTGCGGAAGATTTTCTTGGATGAGAACGAACGCAAACGCGCCTCTTCGAAGATGGGCTTGGAAGGCTAACATTTTCGGCATTAATTTGCCTGAACTATGCGCATTATTAAGGAATTTCAAGAATTCGTAAACCGGGGCAATGTGGTGGATTTGGCGGTAGCCGTGATCATCGGTACGGCCTTCCAAAACATAGTCAACAGTTTGGTGAATGATCTTATCATGCCGCTGATTGCCTTGGTTGGAGGATGGGCGAAACTCGATGATTTGCGGTTTGGTCCGTTCAATTACGGGAAGCTGATTGCCAATGTGCTACACTTCTTTATTGTGGCGTTTGTCTTGTTTTTGGTGGTAAAAGCCATGAACAAAGCGAAGCACATCATTGTGCAAGAAGACGAGGAGACGCCTCCTACGGCATAACTGTTCAATTTCTTTTACAATGCAAGGGCTGCGGAACAACTCATCCATCAATTTCTGTCGTTCCACCGCACATGACGCGATATTTGCACCCATGTTTCGGGTGGTGTTCTGGATGTTTTTGGCTCTTTGGGTGACGAATTCGGCAGGTGCCACTTCGCTCACAGGCGATGCCGACCCTGTGAAATACCAATATCACCGCGATTCCAATGCCCACCGAATTCTGACTTATGGTGCGGATTTTGGGTCAACAGTTTCTTTTTCGGGTTCTTCACCAAACTGGTCAAGCGGAGGGTTTAACAACGTTACCGCCAACGGATTTATGAGTGCATTTGCCCAAGTGAAACGCCCAAACACCAGTTTTGATAACATTTTCAAAGTGAACTTGGGTGTGGTTTCTGCGCGGCAGTACGACAATTTCGGGGTGAGGTACCGGGTGAATAAAAAGAACATCGATAACGTGTTTTTGGACAGCAAACTGGGTCATACGGTATCGGCCCAGCCGGGGATGTCAATTTTTGGTGGATTGAATTTTCAAACGCAGATGTTGCCAGGTTATCGGTATACGCGAAATACCATTGGCCGTGAAGTGGGGACCTTGAATTCGAGTTTTTTGAGTCAAGGACAGACCCAATTTGCGTTGGGGATGGAGTACAAACCCCTGCCAACCTTTTTCGTGCGGATGGGGTATGTGACGTTGAAGCAGACCTATGTGTTGAATCAGTTGCTGTACGAAATTCGCAAGGAGGATATCATCGCGCGTGTGCCGAAGGGGAAATATTTGGACAACCAGATGGGGGTTCAGATACAAATGGGGGTGCAGCGAGAATTGGGGTCGAAGAAAAAGGTGACCATGAAATTCAACTATTTGGGTTTTGCGCCTTACGTGGCTGAGGAGGCGAGTTTGGATTCGCGGATTGACTTTGCCTTGGTGGCAAAAATTTCAAAGTATTTGAATGTGAACTATACCTTGATATCGATTTACGACAAGGATTTGGTCAAGCCGGGCGCCAGTGCTTGGCAGAACAGCTGGATTTTCGGCTTGGGCTATTCGTTTAAATTGTAGTTTCAAACAGGGCCATCAGTTTTTTGGCATTTTCGGCATTGTCGAAAGTGTTGAGTAATTGTTTTTCTCGGGCTTCGATATTGGCGGGTTCGAACGGTTCCAAAAAACACTGTTTGATAATGTGCGCCATGGTTTTGGGGTCGTCTGATACTTTACAAAGGTCTTCGAGTTGCGTTTCATCTACCATGGGGGAATTGGCCACAACATGACGACCGCGATACAGGGCATTGAGTAGTTTGAGTTTGATGCCGGTGGATTGGAAGGTGACCAGGGTATTGACGTGTGCATTTCTCACCAGGTCGAAAATTTCTTCTGCCGTGAGGTTGGCTTTGATTTGGATGTGTGGGTATTTGGCTGCGGCATGCAGCAACACGGCGGATGGGTTGGAGCCTGCCACGATGCAAGGTTGGGATAGAAGCGGAAATACTTCGTTGACGAGGTAGATGGCTGCACGATCGTTCTCGGGTATGGAAAGGTTGCCATGGTAGAGAACATAGTCGCCCCGACCGGGAAGCGACATGACTTTGGAGTTGGAGTGAAAGGCGGGTATGTAGTGCGACTGTCCGTAGGTTTTCTCGAAATAGGCCGTTTCCATGGGCGATATGGCTGCGATGGCATGGGCTTTTTGGAGAATGGGTTCATAATCGCGAAGTCGTTTGGATTCCAGGAAGAAAAATTTCTGTTTGATCCAGCGGCGCTCGGCTTCGCCGAGCGCGCGATAGTAGTTGTGCTCCACGTTGTGGGCGCGGACAACCATGGTGCGGTGTTTCAATTCAGGTCTACCGAGGTAGGCGGTCGTGTGAAGTCCTTCGAACAAAATGGGGTGTTCATCCAGCAAGAGGTTGCGTAGGAGTTGCTCGCTGTTGCGGGTGGTAACCACATAGGGGGTTGATCCGAAGAACGGGTTTACGAAGCGCCGGCGGTAGTAATAATGGGTTTTTTCTGTGAGTGCTTCCAGCGCCGGCGCCGGCATTTTGCCCTTGTACAGAAATACATGCAAAATAATGTTGATTCCCAGGTCGTGCAGACTGCGGATTTTGTGAAAAATATCGGTAGCCCCACCGTAGTCTGGAGGGTAGGGTAGGTCAAACGCAATGATATGAACATGGCTGATGTTCGGGCGACCAACGGGTTTCGTGGTTTGTGGGCTGTCGTTTTCTATGGTCGATTTCAAGGTGCTACTAGGATGTGGTTGTGATAGAATTTACGGTAAGTTTGCTATGCCGGGGGGTATGGGTTTCGACGTTTCAATGGGATTCTATTTTGCGGTGTTTTCATTGTTGCCAAAGAGATTGCTGTAAATCTTCAATAAAACGGGTAGTTCATTCTCCCAATGCCATTGGGCGGCGGCCGCTTCGCAGGCCGCCTTCATCGTCTGGTAAAGCGATTCGTTTGAAAGGATTTTGTTTGCCTGGAGAACAATGTCATCTACCGATGGTTCTGTGGGCTGCGCCACATGGAATTCTGCCAATAATTCCGTATATTCAGGGTAAGGATTGACCAAGCTGGGTAACAAAGCTTGGGTGTAATCAAAAAATTTGTTGTTGAGCGAAAGGTAGTAGCTCAACCCCACATTTTCACTCACGTTAAATCCCAAATACGCCAACGGTGTTAGCATGGGCAATTGTTGTGGTGGAATCATTCCCAAAAAATGCACTTTGTCGTTCAAGCCTGCCTGTAAAACCAGTTCCCTGAGTGCTGCACTCAAATCGCCTTCACCCGCCAAGACCAATTCGCAAGGAATCGATGGCATCGCACCGATCAACGCCTCCAGGCCACGGCCTTCATTCAACGCGCCTTGATACAGGATGAAACGCTTGCTTCTCAGCCAGTCAAATGGATTGTTTGCGTTGGAGGATTGCGAGTAGTCTGATTCCATAGATTTTAGCGGCATGTTGCGCACAACGGAAACGTGGGTGTTGTAACGATCCTCAAAATAATTTGCAATTGCACGACCCACCGTGTAGGCGCTATCCGTGTGCTGAAAAGTATAGCGCTGTACTCTTTCCCAAATGACTTGGACGTTCTTTCGGCGGGCGACCTCTGGAACGTGTGTGAACAATTCGTGGGCGTCAAACACATGGTGTTTTCTGCGCAATTTTGCGACCCAAATACCGGGCAAGGCGGTATCCAAATCGATGCTACAGATCGCATCGCAGGGAAAAAAGAGCAAGAAAAACAACAATCGCAGGTTGAATTCCAGGTAGAAAAGTTTGCCCTTTGAGAATATCAGATGGCGCAACCGAACTTGCTGGTAGGGTTGCTGGATTAAGTCAGGGGAAGTGTTT
>JALQWO010000100.1 GCA_023258655.1 Bacteroidia bacterium | reverse complement strand
GGCCGCTGCTGCTGCCACATTGCCCCAACCTTGAATGATGGCCAATTTTCCATTCATGAATCCACCATATACTTCGTAATAGTGGCGCACCGCCTCAGCCACACCCCAACCCGTAATCATATCGGCAATGGTGTAGTTTTTCGACAAATCAGGGGTCAATCGCTCATCGGTAATGGGCAACAACACTCCCGTTTGCAAGCGAGAAATGGCTTTTAATTTTTCCTCCGCACTGTAGGATGTCAAATGGCCATTCACCACCCCTTCCTGAGGATGTAAAATGCCCAAATTGGCTGTCATGGGAATCACCTCGTGAATCTCATCCACATTGAGGTCGCCACCCGTGCCGTAATAGTTTTTCAACAACGGACGCACCGCCTTGTACCAACGCTCCAACACCCCTTTTTTACGGGGATCGGCCGGATCGAAATTGATACCGCTTTTGGCACCACCAATGGGCGGACCGGCAATGGTAAATTTCACCTCCATGGTCTTGGCCAAACTCTCCACTTCACGTTGATCCAATCCCTTGCGCATGCGCGTACCCCCACCCGCTGCGCCACCGCGCAATGAGTTGATGACCACCCAGCCCTCGGCCTCGGTTTCACTGTCCTTCCAAGCAAACACAATCTCGGGTTGTTTGCCTTCAAATTTTTCTATCAGTCTTTCTAATTTCACGATGCTTATTTTACTGTACGATGCTTATTTTCAGGTACGATGTATCAATTTATTGTGCGTTGTATCTATTTCTGGTGCGATGCGATTCTATCCCCACGATTTCCCAACGAGTTGACCAAAATCTCCATCCAATGATCCAGCCACCCAATCGGTACTTGCCCCGGTGGCTGAACTCAATGTATTGTTCAAATTCTTCACCCGCATGGCACCGAGTAAAGCAAATATCATTGACTCTTTGTAATTGACCAATTTGGCTTCGGGCACAACCACTTCACACGCTGTTTCGGAGCGCAAATGATCTATCAACGCTTTGTTGAAAGCCCCACCCCCTGTTACCAGCAATTTGCATTCATCCAAGGGTTTCTCCGCGATGGTTTCCAGCGCGCGACATACTTGAACAGCAATATGCATGACCAAGGTCTTCATGCGGTCCTCCACCGACAGATCGTCGAATTCCCGTACGATGTGCCAAAAGTTCTTGTTGATCCATTCTCTGCCCAAACTTTTCGGGAACGACTGACCATAAAAGGGGATTTCATTCAATGCATTCAGCAATGTGTAATCAATCAATCCCGCCTCTGCGATTGCACCGTCTTCGTCGTATTGCAAATCACGTTCGCGGGCCAATCGGTTCATGACAATGTTACAAGGCGATATATCAAAGGCAATCCGCTTTCCTTGATACTTGGCCGATACATTGCAAAAACCACCCAAATTGAGGCAGAAATCGTAATCAGAGAACAGCAAATCATCGCCCAAGCCCACCAGGGGCGCCCCCTGTCCACCGAGACCAACATCGGCGCGACGGAAATTCGAAACCACTGGCACCTTGGCAAAGGCATTCAACGTGGCGCCATCCCCAATTTGTGCGGTAAGCCATCCCTTGGGATCGTGAAAGATTGTATGTCCGTGCGAAGCCACCAAATCCGCTCGCTGTCCAGTCTGCTGAAAAAAGGCCGCTGCCAACTCGCCCAAATACCGACCATAAAACACATCGGTTTTGGCGTACAACTCAGCATTTTGATAGCGCAGTTGGCTAAGTCTAACCCGCCAAGTTTCGCTGTAGGGCACAGTGACACCTTCCAAGATTTCCACTTGCCAACCTTGGGCCGTTTCGTTCACATCGCAGAGGGCGAGATCTACCCCGTCCATACTGCTACCACTCATGATGCCTAATACCTTCATTTTTCCATGAATTACGATGACGATATCGTTTCAGTTGCAAAAATAGGAACGATTTGAGGCGGTTTCATCGATATTTTTAGTAACTATGCATTTTCGACCTTTTTTCTATGGAACGCAAACACTTTCTTACCCTAGGCGCCGGTTTAACCATGGGCAGTTTGATGGGGAAAAATCCAATGGCCCATGAGGCTCACAACAGCCAAGACCAACATCAATCATGGATCAATCGTTGGCGGGAACACGATGCACCATTGCCCGTAACGCCTGATGCCCATGCCCCCGAAATGGACGGTCCCTATTGGGACTTTTTGCGTGGATTATTTCCGTTGAATCCCAAAATCACATTCCTAAACAATGGCACCATGGGTATCACTCCCTTACCCGTTTTAGACGCCCTGGATAAATCGTTTCGAAACCTGGCAGAAAATGCCGCATACCCCATGCACGACGGCAGTTTCGAGGAGCAATTGGCCCGCATTGTTGGCTGTAAAGGCAGCGAGTTGGCCATCACCAAAAATGTGAGTGAGGGCGTTAACTTGGCATGTCGGGCGATTCAGCTATCCCGGGGGGATGAAGTCATCATCACGCGACACGAGCACGTTGGCGGTTGTGCAATCTGGTTGTACCGCGCAAAAACGGAGGGTATCGTATTGAAAGTGATTGACCTTGGCAGCACCGCAGAGGAAACACTACAGCGTGTGAAAGAGGCCAAAACCAACAAAACAAAAGTGGTGGCTTTGCCACATATACCGTGTACCATCGGACAGGTATTGCCCATCAAAGAGATTTGCGCTTGGGCCAGAGCAAACAAGATCATTTCTGCCATTGATGGAGCTCACCCATTGGGTATGATTCAATTTAACTTGAAAGATTTGGGTTGCGACTACTACAGTGGATGCTTCCACAAATGGTTGTTGGGTCCGATAGGTACCGGATTTTTCTTTGCCTCCGAAGCCATTCTGCCGCAGTCTATCATTCACCATGTTGCCGCTTATTCGGTAGACACATTCAACATGAGTACCGTTCCACCTGCTGTTGGTGAGTTGGTTCCCAAAACAGCGCGATACAGTTACGGCACCTTCCCCGGTCCAATGTACGATGGGGCGAAGGCTGCCATGAAATTTTATTTGTCGATAGGACCTGAACTGATCGAAAAACGGGTTAAACACCTCAGCAAGATGCTGATGGATGGATTGATGGAGCGCAACAACCGGGCGAAAGGTCCCAATGGCAGCGACCCGAACGTGGCAGGCAAACCCCCAGTAATGTGGAAGATGCACAACAGCCAAGGTCCCATCATGCAGATCCTAACTCCTTTGGAGGACATCTCTCGGGGGGCACAAGTCGGTTTTATCATCAAGGGCTTGAAAGAAAATACGGCGACACAAACCCCGACCAATCCCTCGAATACTACCCCTGCAAAGCCACCAACGGCCTCTCAACGGTTCTGCGATTACGCCCGAAAGAATAATGTAATATTGCGATATGTAGCTGAAAATGACATTCATTGTGTCCGTGTTTCAACGCATTATTACAACAACCTCAAAGACCTGCAAGCATTCTTTGATGTGTTGGACGCTTTCATGAAGGAAGAGGGTTGGTATTGAGCGAAAATCCGATAGAATGAGTCGTTAATCCCGTAATTTTGGGAACATGATAGCACAGGCAGGGGACATTCTGAATGCGTGGTTGAATGGGCAAAACACTTTTCAACTCACCACCTCGGGGAGCACAGGGGATCCCACTGTGATAACACACGAGCGAGAGGCGTTATTGTGGAGTGCCAACGCCACCCTCAACTGCTGGTTTGATCCAACAAATCCACCCACGCAATTGTGTGTCCTTCCGCTAAACAAAGCAGGCGGTTTCATGCAAGTCATTCGTGCTGCGGTGTGGCAAACACCCCTGTGGACACTTTCGCCAAAGGCCAATCCTTTCCGACATTTGGAAGACGCCGTGTTCTGCCAGCCCGATGGACAAACGCAACCCTATTCCCCCGCACTATGGGCATTGCATAAACCTTCCACGGTGTCGCTAACTCCCATGCAAATTGCCCTTATCCTTGATGATCCTAAATCTGCCAATCACTTGGGTACATTTTCGGTGGTACTGGTTGGTGGACAAGCCCTCTCACCCCAGACTGAAGCGCTCCTTTTGAAAGAGCACCCCAAAACCCGTTTCATCCACACCTTTGGTAGCACAGAAACGGCATCCCATTTTGCCGGGCGCGAAATCACCCCGGGAAATTCAGACTACTGCATCGCGCCCGGCACCCAAATTCAAACCAATGAAAACGGGGAACTCATGGTCTGCAATCCCACCACCCAGCAACGTTGGATTACCCTGCACGACAAAGTACAAATCATCGCACCCAATCGGTTTCGCTGGCTTCAACGAAGCAACCTGTACATCAACACGGGTGGGGTAAAAGTAGCCGTGGAATCCCTGGAAGCAACCATCAGCCAATTGTTACAATGGCCACTTTTTAGCTTTTATTGTGTCGGGAAACCCCATGAAATATACGGCGAACAAATCACCCTGTTTACCACCCACAGTACCCCAACGGAAATCATCGAACAAGGCCTATCGGCCTTACCCCAAATCGAACAGCCCAAGGAAACTGTTCGCATCGCCGCCATCACCACATTGCCCAGCGGAAAGATCTATCGCAACCCCAATCCATAAGAAACCGTTTCCACCTCGCCAGGTTTTAACCTGTGTAATCCAGGCTTCGTTTCAAAGTTCCCATCACTATCTACGGCATCTGCCCAACCCCACCAAGGTTCGATACAAAAAAATGGCGCTCCCGGCTTCGTCCAAAAGCCCACCGCATCCCATTCCCAACAATAAAAATCGACCAACACCTGGCCTTTTGCATCCAACAAAGAAACTGAATCAAACACCGGCTCATTGAATACGATGGCATCGCTTTCAAACAAGGCATCGCACAACGCCAACACCCCATTAGGTACATCCACTTTATGGGTCTTTCCGGAGTAATACCCCCCATCAATCAACCTCCGTTCAGCAGAAAAACCCACACGCTCTCCGGACTGAGAGAATACCAATGAATGTCCCTCCAACGCCCCATTCAAAGCAAAACCCGGATGTCCACCCACCGAATACAACATGTCTTCGGCACCGGCATTCTCCGTAATGTAATCCACCCACAACACATTGCCTTCCCATCTGTATCGAACCTGAAAATCAAATTGATAGGGGTAAGACAACATGGATATCGCATCCCAAGACAACTTCAACACCACTTCTGATTCCGTTTGTGAAACAACTTCAAACACGCGATCCCGGGCAAACCCATGCTGTCGCATAGCATAAGATGCACCGGCTACCGTATAAACATCCCCTTTCAACCGCCCTACGATCGGGAACAAATTGGGCGCCACACGATTCCATATTGCATCATCCTTTTGCCACAGCACATTGTTGGAACTTCCCATTTTCAATACCTTCAATTCCGCACCCAACAACGCAATTTCCGCCGCCGCCTCTCTATTCCCAATCCAAACCGTTTCTTCATTCATGCCTACAAAGATAATCACCCGGTTTCCTTGCTAAAGAAATCAACCGCTTGTTAAATACCCATTCTTTTTCCCCAGCCTTCACCGATAAAATCAAAATCGCGATGTAAGTTAGCATCATGATATTGTTGGAAGGTCCGCTCAAAGCACTTGTGCTAGACGATGAGAAATCAGGTCGCGACATGGTGGGCTATTTCATCGCTGAAAACGCAGCAGATTTGTTTGGTGAGGTATTTTTTGCCAGCAGCATCGAAGAAGCCGCACAGCTGCTTGAAAAACACAAAGTGGATGTTGTTTTTTTGGATGTTCAGCTCAAGGGAGAAATCGGATTTAACCTCCAGCAATTTCTATCAGCAACCACCCATGTGGTGGTCATTAGTGCCTTTCCTGAATATGCGCTCCAAGCCATCAAAATGGAAGTAGTAGACTATCTGCTCAAACCCATTTCTGAGGAAGATTTTCTGAAACTCAAACAAAAAATCCAAAAGCGCACCCAAAGCACACTTGCTGCGGAACAAGGATCTGCCACTGGAAAATCCTCTCTTGTGATTCGTGAGAGTGGAATGAATGTGGTCGTGCCCTTCAACGAGATTGAATACGTAGAAGCGGCGGGTGCTTATTCCAAAATTATCACTGCGCAGAAAGAACACCTGATTTCCAAAACTTTAAAAGTTTTATCCCCATCTTTGCCTGGTCACTTTGTGCGCGTGCATCGCTCTTA